>JAKONL010000085.1 GCA_022701965.1 Burkholderiaceae bacterium
ACATGTCGTCGCGCCACCGCAGCGGCAAGGCCTTCGTCGGCCTGGCCGAGGGCGAGCAGCTCTGCCGGCCGTCGCCGGTCCAAGCCGCGCACGTGCCGGCGGCCACGCATATCGCCTGCGCCTCGGCGGGCGGACGCATCCTGACCTTCGACATCGCCGAGCTCAAGGCGCTGCCCAAGGGCGGGCGCGGGATGATGCTGATCGACCTCGAGCCGAAGGACACGCTCGCCGGTGCGGCCGCCTACACGCGCAGCGTGCGCATCGAAGGCATCGGCCGCGGCGGCAAGGAGCGCGAGGAGACGCTGGAGATCCGCACGCTCAACAACGCGCGCGGCAGCCGCGGGCGCAAGGGCAAGGCGGCCGACCTCGGATTCAAGCCGGCGTCGATCCTGCGGGTGCTCTGATGAACCTGCCGAACATCGATCTGAGCACCTTCGGCATCGTGCTGGCGAGCTTCACCGGCGTCGGCAGCTTCTTCCTCGGGCGCCACCTGCGGCGCCGGCGGCAGGAGAAGAAGGCCGCCAGGGAGCGGGCCGCGCTCGAAGCCACGCAGAGCCGCCAGGTGCGCCGCGCCCGCGAGCGCGGGCAGCGCAAGTGACCGGCGTGGCGGGCGCGACCCGTGGCACCATCGACGCACTCGCAAGTGCCCAAGCAAGAGGAGCAACATGACCCCCAAGAACGACAACCTCGACGTCACCGCGCGACTCGCGCTCGATCTGCAACTCGCGCTCTACCTCGACCTGGTGGCCGTGCTCGAGAAGTCCGGCGTGCTCAGCTACCGGCAGATGTCCGCGCGCGTGCTGAGCATCAGCATGGATGCACAGGACGACGGCGAGACCGCGCTCGCCCAGGCGCTCGAAGGCATCGCCAAGGGCTTCGCCGGCCAGGGCGACGGCCTCTCGATCGATCTCATGAAGGCCGCACGCGACGTGCGCGACGACGAAGCGCTGGGCGACATGCCCCATCGTCCCGAAGACTGATCCTCTCCGGCCGCAGCGTCCGTGCCGCGGTGGACTAGGGTAATTGCGGATGCCGATGTGAAACCGGTTTCATAAGATTCGTCCTATGCCGAATCACCTGTTCGCAGAGCCCTGCCCGTGAACTACCAGTGCCAGTTCGAAGCCGTCTTCGCCGCCTGGCCGCTGCTGCTCAAGGGCACCTGGATCACGGTCCAGCTGTCGCTCGTGGCCACCGTGCTGGGCCTGCTGATCGCGGTGTTCTGCGCCTGGGGCAAGACCTCGGGGCCGTTCTGGCTGCGCTTCGTCGTGAACGCGTACATCGAGGTCATCCGCAACACGCCGTTCCTGGTCCAGCTGTTCTTCTTCTTCTTCGCGCTGCCGGCCATCGGCCTGCGCTGGTCGCCGTACACGGCGGCGCTCACCGCGATGGTGGTGAACCTCGGCGCCTACGCGACGGAGATCATCCGCGCCGGCATCGAATCGATCCCCAAGGGCCAGATCGAGGCCGGCAAGGCGCTCAACCTCAAGCCGTGGGAAATCTTCCGCTTCGTGATCATCAAGCCGGCGCTCAAGGCGATCTACCCGGCGCTGACCAGCCAGTTCATCCTGCTGATGCTGAGTTCGGCCGTGGTGTCGGTGATCTCGGCCGACGACCTGACCTCGGTCGCGGCCAACCTGCAGTCGCAGACCTTCCGCAGCTTCGAGATCTACATCGTCGTGGCCGGCATCTACCTGCTGCTCGCGCTCGCGTTCTCGGGGCTGTTCAAGCTGATCTACCGGCGCACGCTCAACTATCCGGATCGCCGCTAGGCCGCAGGACACCGACATGCGTACCTTCGACCTCTCTGCCTTCCTCTTCATCCTCGAAGCGGCCCGATGGACGCTCGCGCTCTCGGCGATCGCCTTCGTCGGCGGCGCGATCCTCGGACTGGTCGTCGCGCTGGCCCGCACGTCCGACAGCAAGACCGCGCGCGGCCTGTCGATCGGCTTCATCCAGGTCTTCCAGGGCACGCCGCTGCTGCTGCAGCTGTTCCTGATCTTCTTCGGCGCGCCGGTGCTGGGCATCGACATCAATCCGTGGATCGCGGCCGGCGCGGCGCTGATCCTCAACAGCGCGGCTTTCCTGGGCGAGATCTGGCGCGGCTGCATCGAGGCGATCCCGCGCGGCCAGCTGGAGGCCGCGCAGGCGCTCAACTTGAAGTACACCGCCCGGATGCGCGACGTGATCCTGCCGCAGGCTTTCAGGATCGCGCTGGCGCCGACGGTCGGCTACATGGTGCAGATCATCAAGGGCACCTCGCTCGCGGCCATCATCGGTTTCACCGAGATCACGCGCGCCGGCCAGATCATCAACAACGCCACCTTCCAGCCGCTGGAAGTGTTCACCACGGTGGCGGCGCTGTACTTCGTCATCTGCTGGCCGCTGTCGCTGCTGGCGGCGTACATGGAGCGCAAGCGCGCCCGTGCGCTGGCGCGATGAGCCGCCGATCGACCGAACCGCTTTCCTTCCTTTTCGAATCCCCCACCAGGAGACATCGCATGAACCGTCCCACTCCGCTCGCCGCCGCCCGCACCGATGCCACCCCCGCGACCCGCCGGCGCACCCTCGCGCTCGGGCTGACCGCACTCGGCCTGGGCGCGGCGCTGACCGTGTTCGCGCCGTTCGCCAAGGCGCAGTCGGTGGCCGACATCAAGAAGAAGGGCGAGATCACCATCGGCATGCTGGTCGACTTCCCGCCCTACGGCACGACCAACGCGAAGAACGAGCCCGACGGCTACGACGCCGACGTGGCGAAGCTGCTGGCCAAGGACTGGGGCGTGAAGGCCAACATCGTCCCGGTCACCGGCCCGAACCGCATCCCGTTCCTGCTGACCAACAAGGTCGACCTGCTGGTGGCCTCGCTGGCCGTCACGCCGGAGCGCGCCAAGCAGGTCGCGTTCTCGCAGCCGTACGCGGCCGCGACCATCGTGCTCTACGGCAAGAAGGCCACCGCCATCAAGGGCCCGGCCGACCTGAAGGGCCAGCGCATCGGCGTCGCGCGCGCCAGCACCCAGGACGTGGCGGTGACCAAGGCCGCGCCCGAAGGCACCGAGATCCGCCGCTTCGACGACGACGCGTCCGCCATGCAGGCGCTGATGTCGGGCCAGGTCGACGCGATCGGCTGCTCGGTCACCGTCGCCGCGCAGATCGCCAAGCGCGTGCCGGCCGACACCTTCGAGAACAAGTTCACGCTGGTCCAGCAGGCGATGGGCATCGCCATGCGTCCGGGGCAGGACGAGCTGACCAAGGCCGTGAACGACTTCGTCGCCAAGAACACCGCGAATGGCGAGCTGAACAAGCTCTACCAGAAGTGGCTCGGCGCCGACCTGCCGAAATTGAACTGACCCCCAGGCTTGCCCACTTCGTGTGGCAGCGCCCACCCCCTTCCGGGGGGAACACCAGCGGACCGGCGAAGCCGGCTCCGCGGTGCTCCACGCCTCGAGCCTGATGTTCTGGAAAACCGCATGACGACTCCCATCTCCGCCACCGCCGAGCCCATCATCCGCATGGAAGCGGTGAACAAGTGGTACGGCGACTTCCAGGTGCTGACCGGCATCGACCTCGCCGTGCGCGCGGGCGAGCGCATCGTGATCTGCGGGCCGTCGGGCTCGGGCAAGTCGACGCTGATCCGCTGCATCAACCGGCTGGAGACGGTGCAGAAGGGCCGCATCGTGGTCGACGGCATCGACCTCACCGCGGGCGGCCGGAACGTCGACGCGGTGCGCGCCGAGGTCGGCATGGTGTTCCAGCAGTTCAACCTGTTCCCGCACCTCACGATCCTGGAGAACTGCACGCTGGCGCCGATGCGTTCGCGCGGCATGGACAAGGCGCAGGCCGAGGAGGTCGCGATGAAGTACCTCGCGCGGGTGCGCATTCCCGAGCAGGCGAAGAAGTACCCGAGCCAGCTGTCGGGCGGCCAGCAGCAGCGCGTGGCCATCGCGCGCGCGCTGTGCATGAGTCCGAAGATCATGCTGTTCGACGAGCCGACCTCCGCGCTCGACCCCGAGATGGTCAAGGAAGTGCTCGACACCATGATCGGCCTCGCCGAGGACGGCATGACGATGCTCTGCGTGACCCACGAGATGGGCTTCGCGCGCAGCGTCGCCGACCGCGTGATCTTCATGGCCGAGGGCCGCATCGTGGAGGAGGCGCCGCCGGCCGAGTTCTTCGCGAACCCGAGGAACGAGAAGACCCGCCAGTTCCTCGGCCAGATCCTGAGCTCCCACCAAGGCTGACGTGACCTTCTCCGTATCGATCTCCCTCTCGTCCTTCGGCGCCGCCGAAGTCGGCCGCCACGGCCAGCTCTGGTGCGCGCGGCTCGCACGCGACGCCGGCGCCGATTCGGTCGAGGTGCGCGGCGAACTGCTGCGCGATCCGGCGGCCGAACTGCCGGCGCTCGCCGGCCTCGCCTCGGTCTACAGCAGCCCCGAGGGTCTGTGGGCCGACGGCGGCTGGCTCGACAGTGCGGCGCTCGCGCGCGGCCTCGCGGCGGCGACGACGCTCGGCGCCGGGCGCCTGAAGATGTCGATCGGCGGCTTCCAGGCGGCGTCGCACGGCTCGCTCTGGGGCCTGAAGGTCCAGCTGTCCGAAACCCGCGTCGAGTTGCTGATCGAGAACGACCAGACCGCCGGCGCCGGCACGCTCGGCGCGCTGCAGGCCTTCTTCCAGGCCGCGGACCGGGCGGGCCTCGATCTCGGCATGACCTTCGACATGGGCAACTGGCACTGGGTCGGCGAGTGCCCGCTCGAAGCTGCCCGGGCGCTCGGCCGCCGCGTGCGCTACGTGCACTGCAAGGGCGCGCAGCGCCTGCCCGCCAAGTGGGTCGCGGTGCCGCTGGCGGACTCGGTGGCGCCGTGGCGCGCCGTGCTGCGCGCGTTGCCGGCCGACGTGCCGCACGCCATCGAATATCCGCTCGCCGGCGACGACCTCGCCGCCGTCGCACGCGACCAGATCGCCTCCATCCGCGCCGCGCGCGCCGTGCCATGAATCCCATCGATACCTCGTTCGACGTCGCCCTGTTCGGCGAAGCGATGCTGCTGCTGGTCGCCGACCGGCCGGGTCCGCTCGAGGCCGCGCAGTCCTTCCACAAGCGCACCGCCGGCGCCGAGACCAACGTCGCCATCGGCCTGTCGCGGCTCGGCCTGCGGGTCGGCTGGGCCAGCCGCCTCGGCACCGACTCGATGGGCCGCTACCTGCTCGCCGAGATGAAGCGCGAAGGCATCGACTGCGCGCATGTGATCTGCGACGCGTCGCAGCGCACCGGCTTCCAGTTCAAGGGCCGGGTCACCGACGGCAGCGACCCGCCGGTCGAATACCACCGCAAGGGTTCGGCGGCCAGCCTGATGACGGCCGACGACGTCGACGTACGGTGGCTTCGCGCAGCGCGCCATCTGCACGCGACCGGCGTGTTCCCGGCGATCTCGGCCACCACGCTGCCCGCCGCCGTCAAGACGATGGACACGATGCGCGAGGCCGGCCGCACGATCTCGTTCGACCCCAACCTGCGCCCGACGCTCTGGGCCTCGACCGAGGCCATGCGCGGCGCCATCAACGATCTCGCCTCGCGCGCCGACTGGGTGCTGCCCGGCATCGAGGAAGGCCTGCTGCTGACCGGCGAATCGACGCCCGAGGGCATCGCCGCGTTCTACCGCCGGCTCGGCGCGAAGCTGGTGGTCGTCAAGCTCGGTGCCGAGGGGGCCTACTACGACAGCGACACGGCCGGCACCGGGCGCGTCGCGGGCTTTCCGGTCGAGCGGGTGATCGACACCGTCGGCGCCGGCGACGGCTTCGCCGCGGGCGTCGTGAGCGCGCTGCTCGAAGGCAAGTCCGTGCCGGACGCGGTGCGTCGCGGGACCTGGATCGGCGCCCGCGCCGTGCAGGTGCTGGGCGACACCGAAGGCCTGCCCACGCGGGCCGAGCTCGAGGAGGCGAAGCTGTGAAGAAGGTCCTGGTCTTCCGCGAACTGCCCGACGACCAGCTCGCGCGGCTCGAGGCGGTGCACGACGTCACGGTCGCCAACCCGAAGCTGCCGGCGCAGCGCGACGCGTTCCACGCCGCGCTGGCGCAGGCGCAGGGGCTGATCGGCTCCAGCTATCCCGTCGACGCCGCGCTGCTCGACGCGGCACCGAAGCTGGAGGCGATCTCCAGCGTCTCCGTGGGTGTCGACAACTACGCGCTCGCCGCGCTGCACGCGCGCGGCATCGTGCTGTGCCACACGCCCGGCGTGCTCGACGAAACGGTCGCCGACACCGTCTTCGCGCTGCTGATGGCGACCGCCCGCCGCTTGGTCGAGATGTCGAACCTCGTGCGCGAAGGCCGCTGGACGCAGAACGTCGGCGAGGACCTGTTCGGCGTCGACGTGCACGGCAAGACGCTCGGCCTGCTGGGCTTCGGGCGCATCGGCCAGGCCATCGCGCGCCGCGCCGCGCTGGGCTTCGGCATGCCGGTGCTCTACCACGCGCGGCGTCCGGTCGACCTCGCCGCGCAGGCGCCGGAGCTGCAGGGCCGGGCGGTCCACACGCCGCTGCCCGAACTGCTCGCGCGCGCCGACTTCGTCGTCGCGATGCTGCCGCTCGCGGACGCCACGCGCGGGATGGTCGATGCCGACGTGTTCGGCGCGATGAAGCCCGGTGCGGTGTTCGTCAACGGCGGGCGCGGGGCGACCGTCGACGAAGCGGCGCTGCTGGCCGCGCTCGACGGTGGCCGGCTGCGCGCGGCCGGCCTGGACGTCTTCGCCAGGGAGCCGCTGCCGCCGGACTCGCCGCTGCGCACGCATCCGCGCGTCACGCCGCTGCCGCACATCGGTTCGGCCACGCAGGAGACGCGCCACGCCATGGCCGAGCTCGCGACGACCAACCTGCTGCAGGCACTCGCCGGCGAGCGGCCGACCGCGGTCTTCGACACTTCGGGCGCCTGAAGCCGCCATGGGAGTTCGCATGCCGCGTCCGCCCCTCTCCAGCGCCGGACGCGCCACCATCGCCGACGTGGCGCTGGAGGCCGGCGTGTCGAAGGCGACGGTCTCCCGCTTCCTGAACCATCGCGAGCGGCTGCTCAGTCCGGTGATCGCGGCACGGGTGGAGACGGCGATCGCCACGCTCGGCTTCTCGCCCAACCCGATGGCGCAGGCCCTGAGCCGCGGCCGCTCGAAGCTCATCGGCCTGATCGTGGCCGACATCACCAACCCGTACTCGGTGGCGGTGCTGCGCGGCGCCGAGAAGGCCTGCCAGGACGCGGGCTACCTGGTGATGCTGTTCAACCTCGGCAACGAGTACGGCCGCGAGCGCGAGGCCATCCATGCGCTGGCGAGCTACCAGGTCGACGGCTTCATCCTCAACACGCTCGGGCGCGGCACCGGCGCGGTCGATGCCATCACCGCGCACGGCAAGCCGGCCGTGCTGGTCGACCGGCGCCACGACGGCATGGAAGCGGACTTCGTCTCGCTCGACAACGACGGCGCCGTGGACCTGGCGTGCACGCACCTCGTCGAGCGCGGCTGGCGCGAACTGCTCTACGTCAGCGAGCCCGTGCAGGCGGTGAGCACGCGGCGCGAGCGCACCGGGGCGTTTTCCCGCTCCGTCGCCGCGCATGCCGCGGACGGTGCAGCCGGCTTGGTCTTCGAGAGCGAGGAGGGTGCGAACGACGCGCTCGACGAGGCCTTGCGCGCGCTCCTGGCGCGCTCCACGCCGACGCGCCGCCCGGCGCTCTTCGCCGGCAATGCGGTGGTCACGCTGCGCATCGCGGCGGCCATGACGCGCCTGGGCTGGCAGTTCGGGCGCGAGGTGGGATTCGTGGGATTCGACGATCCCGAGTGGGCGCCGCTGGTCGGGCCGGGCCTGACCGCGATCGGGCAGCCGACCGACGCCATCGGGCGCGGCGCGGCGCGGTGCCTGATCGAGCGCCTGCAGGGGCTGGAAGGTCCGGCGCGGCAGCTGATGCTGCCGGGGCACCTGGTGGTTCGGGGGTCCTCGCAGCCCGCGTGAAAGGTCAGCCGACTTCGGCGATCAGCTCGATCTCGACGCAGCAGCCCATCGGGATCTGCGCCACGCCGAAGGCACTGCGTGCATGCGCGCCCTTCTCGGGGCCGAAGACCTCGGCGATCAGCTCGCTCGCGCCGTTGGTCACCAGGTGCTGTTCGTTGAAGTCGCCGGTCGAATTGACCAGGCTCATCAGCTTCACGATGCGCGTGACCTTGTTGAGGTCGCCGACGGCCGCGTGCAGCGTGCCCAGCAGGTCGACAGCCACCGCGCGCGCCGCCGACTTGCCCTCGGCGGTCTCGACGTTCTCGCCGAGCTTGCCGACCCACGGCTTGCCGTCCTTCTTCGCGATGTGGCCGGACAGGAAGACCAGCTTGCCGGTCTGCACGAAGGGCACGTAGGCGGCGGCGGGGACGGAGACGGGCGGCAGCGAGATGCCGAGTTCGGCGAGCTTGTCGTAGACGTTCATGGATCGGGTTCCTTGCGGGATGGGAAAAGAAGGCGAGGGAGGATAGGAGGCTGCCTTCCGGCGCCGGCTTCGGAATTTTCCTGGATGTCGATCGACTCTAGGTGCGCGCGACCGGCATCGGCGAGGGTGCCCGGTCCAGTTCCGCCAGCGGCCGCACCGTGACGCCCACGTCCAGCGTGTGGCGCGCGCCGCCGTGCAGCACGCCGCGCATGGGCGAGACGTCGGAGTAGTCGCGGCCGATGGCCAAGGTCACGTAGTCCTCGCCGGGCTGGCGGCCGTTGGTGGGATCGAAGTCGGACCAGTCGCCCGGGCCGTCCTCGCCCGGCAGGTAGACCGACACCCAGGCGTGCGAGGCGTCGGCACCGATCAGGCGCGCCTTGCCCGGCGGAGGCTGCGTGAGCAGGTAGCCGCTCACGTAGCGCGCCGGCAGGCCGAGCGCGCGGAAGCAGCCGATCATGATGTGGGCGAAATCCTGGCACACCCCCTTGCGCTGGGCCAGCGCCTCCACCGCCGGGGTGTTGATCTCGGTGCTGTGCGCGTCGTAGGTGAAGTCGCGGTAGATGCGGTGCGTGAGGTCCATCGCGGCGTCGAAGGTGGCGGCGCCGGCCGGGAAACTGGGACGCGCATAGGTCGCGAAATCGTCGTGGCGCGGCACGTAGGGCGACGCGAAGACGAAGTCCGAGGCCGCGTCGAAACGCGCGCCCTTCGCATAGCGGAAGCGCTCGCGCACGGTCTCCCAGGGCAGCGTGCGGGCGATGCTCTTGGCGAGCATCGGCTC
>JAKONL010000117.1 GCA_022701965.1 Burkholderiaceae bacterium
CGCCTCGATGAAGAGGCTAAGGTTGTGAATTTATAGACTGCCTGATGCTTGGCGCGACCCCCTTCCTGTCACGCCGGGGGTCGCGGGTTCGAGTCCCGTCCGCTCCGCCATCCAGTAAGGGTTTGCCGCTATGAAAATAGCAGCAAACCCTTTTTTTATTCCAGGTCCGAAGTGCCTCGCGTCGCTTTTGGGATCTTCTGGAAGAAGCGTGTACGGTCGAAGTGGACTGCGGACATGAACGTCACTGCATGTCCGACGCCTTCGTCGAACTCACCAACGTCTGCACCCGTTGCCCGAACGCCGAGAGCACGAAGGGTTTGGTCAGTACCTGCATGCCAGGTGGAAGATGGCCGTGGCTCAGCGCAGCGTTTTCGGCATAGCCGGTCACGAACAGAACCTGGAGCTCCCGGACTAGCAGTCGGGCCGCATCAGCGACCTGCCTTCCGTTCATGCCGCCCGGCAAACCGACGTCGGTGACCAGCAGTTTCACGAAGCGGTTCGCCTGCAGGATTTTGATCGCAGCGGGACCGTCTTCTGCTTCGAGCACCCGATACCCCAGTTCGCTCAGGACCTCCGCCATCAGCGTGCGCACCGAGGCCTCGTCGTCGACCACCAACACGGTTTCTCCGGCATCCGTGATGGCTGGCAAGTGCGCGTGGCTGGCGTTGCTTTCCGCCGCGTCGGGCTCGCCATGGTGGCGTGGCAGGTACATGCACACGTTGGTTCCCGATCCTTCCTCGGAATAGATCCGAGCGTGACCGCCTGACTGGCGAGCGAAACCGTAGACCATCGACAGGCCCAGTCCGGTTCCCACGCCGATCGGCTTGGTCGTGAAGAACGGATCGAAGGCCCGCGCGATCACGTCGGCTGGCATGCCGGTGCCGTTGTCGCTCACGCACACCGACACGTACTGGCCGGGCAGCAACTGCAGCGCGTCGGCCGTGTGCTCGTCCAGCGATCTGTTCGCCGTCTCCACGACTAGGCGCCCGCCGTCGGGCATGGCATCGCGCGCGTTGATGCACAGATTCAGCACGGCGTTCTCCAACTGGCCCGGATCGACGCTCACCGGCCAGACGTCGATGCCGGTCACGGCTTCGAAAGCGATCTCGGGACCCAGGGTGCGTCGAACGAGGACTTCGAAATCGCCGATCAGCCGGTTCACGCTGATGACCTTCGGCTCGAGCGTCTGCTGGCGCGAGAAGGCGAGCAGCCGGTGCGTCAGTGCCGCGGCGCGCTTCGTCGCCGTCTGCCCGATGTCGACATAGCGGTCGATCGTCGCGTCGCCCTGTGTCTTGCGCTTGAGCAGTTCGAGACTGCCGGAGATCGCGCCGAGCAGGTTGTTGAAGTCGTGCGCCAGACCCCCCGTCAACTGCCCCACCGCTTCCATCTTCTGCGACTGGCGCAGCGTGGCCTCGGTCTTCATCAGCTCGGCCGTGCGTTCCTGAACCTGGCGTTCCAGCGACGCGGCCAGATCGCGCAGGTCCTGTTCCGCGCGGCGGCGCTCGACCGCTTGCCGGGTGCGATGCGCGACTTCCCGGACCAGATCCAGTTCTTCCATCGTCCAGGGCCGTGCCGTGGCGTGATTCAGGTAGAGCAGCGCAACGAAGTCGCCGTCTTCGCTGACCGGCATGTTGATCGCCGACTGCGCGCTGATGGCGATCAAGGCGTCGGCGTAATCGCAGGTTCGGGGATCGAGACGCGCGTCGGCGAAGACAACCGTTTCGCCGCGCTTGAGGTTGTCGATGTAGCTGCCGTGTTCCCGGAACTTCAGCGTCCCCGCGAGCGTCCTGATGCCGGGCGCATTCCAGTCGCGCTCGATGGTGATGGTCTCCGCTGTCTTGTCGATGGTTCCGTAGCCGGCGCGGCTCACATCGAGAACGCGGCCCAGTGCCTCCATCGCAAGGTAGGCGATCTCGTTGGGGTCTTCATGGATACCGTATACCTCCCGATCGAGCGTCTGCAGGAGTTCGGCTCGGCGCCGACTCATGATCTCCTGCGTGATGTCCTGGGAGACGCCCGCGAGCTGCAGCGGATGGCCTTCTGCGGAGCGCTCGAGCCGGGCCTGGATGCGAACCCAGGCGAGCTGTCCGTCCGGACGCACGATGCGGTACTCGATGCGGTAGTCGTCGCCGGTCTCGATGGTCCGCGCCACGGCTTCGCGCATTCGCTGCCGGTCGTCGGGATGCACGGCGTCGAGCAGTTCCTGATAGGTGAAGGGCGCATCGGCGCTTCGGCCGAAGTTCAGCTTGCAGTGCCGGGAGGCATAGAGCGCCTGCGTGGCCAGGTCGAGGTGCCAGATGCCCAGGTCTGCCGCAGCGGTCGCCGCGAGCAGGCGCGCTTCCCCCATCTCGACGGCACGCACCCGGTCGGCCAGCTCGGCGATCAACGCCGCGTTGGCGTTTTCGAGTCCGGTCATGCGCTCGCGTTCGAGCGTGACGTCGACCTGGCTGGCGAAAAAGTAGGCGGGTTCGCCATCCGCGCCGTTCATCGGTCCGAGCAGCAGGCGGTTCCAGAACGGTTCGCCGTTCTTGCGGTAGTTGCGCAGGTCGATCTGCACGGACCTTTTCTCGCGGACCGCTTCGCGGATCTCGCGCAAGGCTTCGCGGTCGGTGTCCGGTCCCTGGAGAAACCGGCAGTTGCGTCCCAGGATCTCGGCCCGCTCGTAACCCGAGAGCCGGCAGAACGAGTCGTTGACGAAGACGATCGGGTTGTCGGGCTGGCGCGGATCGGTGATGACCATCGGCATCCGCGTGGCTCGCACCGCGGCGACGAACGGGTCGCTTCCGTCGTCCAGGCCGTTGATTCGGGGGTCGTCCGTCGCCTCGGTGTGGTGTGAAAACACGTCGATCGTTCTTTCGCTGGCCATTTTCGGCGCTCGAAGGATAGCGCGATGGATTGCCATCGGAAGCAGGATGCAGACCGAGCCAGCAATGCTGGGCTCGGGGCCTCGCGTCGCGTCGGTCGGATCACTCCTGGCGGCGAGCTAACTTCCGAAGAGGTTCTGTTGAATCTGGTCGAGATGCTCGATCAACAGGCGCTGTGCCGCTTCCTCGTCGCGGTCCCGCAGCGCATCCACCAGCGCGCGATGCTGCCGTTCGTACTGCGCGCGCCGTGGTCCGGTCAACGATCGAGCCTTGAGCCGGCCCCACTCGCCCTGGTCGCGAACGCGCTGCGTCAATTCCAGGATCCGCACGAAGAAGCCGTTGTGCGTTGCCACTGCGAGCGCCGTGTGGAGGGCGCCGTCCCAGTGCTCGAAATCCTCGATGCGCTCGGCGGCCTCCGACCGCTCGATGCAGTGCTGCATCCGCGCGAAGTCGGCTGCCGTCGCATTGCGCACGATCAGTCCCGGCATCAGCGGCTCGATGAGCCGGCGCGCCACCATCAGTTCCGCCGGACTTACGTTGCCGTCCATCGACGACGACCCGGCCGGTTCGGCGAGCGCCGACGCCGTCCGTGCCGGTGCCTGTGCCACGAAGGTGCCGCTGCCGACCGCTTGGTCGATCAGCCCGCGCTCGCGAAAGCCGGCCAACACCCGTCGCACCGCACCGCGAGACGCACCGAAGCGGATGCTGAGTTCGCGTTCGGCTGGCAGCTTCACGCCAGCACCCAGCACCCCCGTTTCGATTCCGTTGCGCAGGTAGCGCGAAAGGGCCTTGGCACCTCCGGCCTTCGATGCCTCGGGATCCCGTTCGCTCGTGCGCTCGTTCCGACTCGATGTACCAATTGGTACTTTTATTTGGGCTGATTGGGCTTGATCGTGGTCCATTTAAGTTCTACATTGAATCGCTCTAGAGCAGGCTAATCGCAACACCAGATCGCACAGTCTACCGCCGTGGAAGAGGTAGTACCAATTGGTCTGAAGCGGAGGGTTCGATCCACGGGTCGGGCCGGCTTCCTGCGAAAGGGCGCGAGTCGCAGGACAACGAAGGAGACGAAAAATGATCGTGAAATGGATCGGCGGCAGTCTGGCCGCGATGGCGCTGTGCGCGGCACCGGCCGTCCAGGCGCAGGACTACCCTGCGCGCACGGTGACCATCGTCGTGCCGTTCGGTGCCGGCGGATCGGCCGACGTCTATGCCCGCGTGCTCGCCGAGAAGCTGGGTCAGGAGACCGGCAAGACATTCATCGTGGAGAACCGC
Organism: Burkholderiaceae bacterium; assembly: GCA_022701965.1. The sequence continues at coordinate 4,140 of JAKONL010000117.1, forward strand.
CCGGGCGCGGGTGCGCTGATCGGCACGCAGTACGTCGCGAAGGCGGCGCCGGACGGCTACACGCTGCTCATGATGTCGAACACGCAGACGGTCAACGAATCGCTGGTGCGCAACAAGCCCTACGCGCTGATGCGCGACTTCGTGGCGGTGGCGCCCGTCAACGAAGCTGCGCTGGTGCTGGTCGAGCGGACCACGCTGGCGCCGAAGACCCTGGCCGACCTCGTCCAGTACGCCAAGGCCAACCCGGGCCGGCTCAATTACGCATCCTCCGGCACGGGAACGCCGTACCACATGGCCGGCGAACTCTTCAAGAGCATGGCGGGCGTGGACATCGCGCACATCCCCTACAAGAGCAGCGGAGGCGCGCGCACCGACGTGCTCGGCGGGCAGGTCGACCTCATGTTCGACGCGGTCAGCACCATGACCGACCTGATCGGCACCCAGAAGGTGAGGCCGCTGGCCACCACCGGCAAGGTGCGCTCCGAGGTGCTGCCCGCCGTGCCCACGATGGCCGAACTGGGCCTGCCCGACTACACCGCCACCATCTGGCTCGGCATC
>JAKONL010000159.1 GCA_022701965.1 Burkholderiaceae bacterium
CCCTTCTCAAGGGGCTAGACGCTTCAGTCGATCGCCTTGCGCACGGCGCCGACGCCCAGCGCTGCCAGCACCAGGAAGATCACGGTGAGAACCAGGAACAGGCCGAACAGCACCTTGGCGATACCGGCCGCTCCTGCGGCGACACCGCCAAAGCCGAGCGCGCCGGCGATCAGCGAGACGATCGCGAAGATGATTGCGTACTTCAACATGAGAGAGCTCCAGAAGCGGCTCCATGCCGCAGGTGCACGCAGGTTAGAAACGCGCTGCAAGAACACCGATAGTCGTCATCCGCGTCGAACCGTAGGACAAAACGCGGGAAACCCGGCGATCACGAAGCCGCTACGATGCATCCGCACGGGAGCATTCCAGAGCCCAGCCGGGCCGGTTCGCGCCATCACCCACATTCCATCTTTCGGAGTCCGAATTCATGAAGCTTTATTTTTCGCCAGGCACCTGCTCCCTCTCGCCGCACATCGCGCTGATCGAAGCGGGTATCGCCTTCGAGCCCGTGCTGGCCAGCACCAAGACCCACAAGCTGCCTGACGGCACGGACTTCTACACCCTCAATCCTCTCGGCTACGTACCCCTGCTCGAACTCGACGACGGCACGCTCCTTCGCGAAGGCCAGGTCATCGTGCAGTACATCGCCGACCAGGCACCGCTGAAGAATCTCGCGCCGGCGAACGGCACGATGCCGCGCTACCGGCTGCAGGAGTGGCTGGCCTTCATCGGCACCGAACTCCACAAGAATTTCGGCCCGCTGTTCGGCTCGGCCATGCCGGCGGAAGGCAAGGCGATCTTCAAGGACAAGCTGAAGAACCGGTTCAGCTATGTCGACGGCCAGCTCGCCGGCAAGCAGTTCGTCATGGGCGATCACTTCACCGTCGCCGACTGCTACCTGTTCACCGTCACCAACTGGGCCAAGCCGGTCGGCCTGGACATCGCCGAATTCGCCAACCTGGCGGCATGGCACGCACGCGTCGCGGAACGTCCGGCGGTCAAGGAAGCGGTCGCGGCCGAAAAGCCCGCAGCCTGAGATCCGCGCGCGAGACTCAGAGCAGGTCGGACCGCTCGCGCATGCGCTCGGCGGTCGCGCGCAGCGTCTTCACCTCGTCCGGGTCCATGCGCGCGAGATTGCGAACCATCATCACCGTGCGCGGATTGCCGTCGAGCAGCTTCTCGTGCCGCGCGACGAAATCCCAGTACATGACGGTCACCGGGCATGCGGTCTCGCCGGTGCGGTCGCCCGGGCGATAGACGCAGCCGGTGCAGTAGTTGCTCATGCGGTTGATGTAGGCGCCGCCAGCGGCATAAGGCTTGGTCACGAAGCGCGAGCCATCGGCATAGAGCGACATGCCGAGCGTATTGGGCATCTCCACCCACTCGATCGCGTCCACGTAGACCGACAGATACCAGGCGTGGACCTGCCGCGGCTCCATGCCGAAGGTCAGCGCGAAATTGCCCGTGACCATCAGGCGCTGGATGTGGTGCGCGTAGCCGGTGTTCAGCGTCTGGCCGATGGTCTCGCGCATGCAGTTCATGCGGACCTTGCCGGTCCAGTACCACTCGGGCAACGGCGCCGTGTGCTGCAGTGAATTGGCCTGCGCGAGTTCGGGCATGCGCCACCAGTAGACGCCGCGCATGAATTCGCGCCAGCCGATGATCTGTCGCACGAAGCCCTCGACGGCGGCGAGCGGCGCACGGCCCGCATCGAGCTGCGCGACCGCCGCCGCGATGACCTCGCGCGGATCGAGCAGCTTGAGGTTCATCGCCGCCGAAACCCGCGCGTGGTACAGGTAGGGCTCGCCCTGCCACATCGCGTCCTGGAAGCGGCCGAAATCCTGCAGCCGGTGCGTGGCGAAGTCCTCCAGCGCCTGCAAGGCGTGCGCGCGCGTGACCGGCCAGTCGAAGCCTTCGGCACTGCCGTAGTGGTCGCCGAAATGCCGCTCGACGTCCGCCATGACCTCGCGCGTGATCGCGTCGGGCGCGAACGTCACGGCCCGCGGCAGCATCCCCGGTCCCTGGCGGCCGAAGGCGCCGCGGTTGTCGTGGTCATAGTTCCAGTCGCCGCCCGTCGGCTTGCCGTCGGCATCCATCAGCACGCCGTGGCGCTTGCGCATCTGGCGGTAGAACGGTTCCATCACCAGTTGCCGCTTGCTGCCGACGTAGTCGGCGAACTCGGTGCGCGACGCCATGAAGTGCAGGTCGTCGCGCTCGTCGAGCCGCACGCCGTGGTGCGCGCAGCATCCGCCGATGGCCTCGACCAGCCGCCACTCGCCGGCCTGCGTCATCACGACCGCTTCCGGCCGCAGACGCGTCAGCGCATCGTCGAGCGCGTCGGCGATCGACGCGAAGCGATGCGCGCCGAGCCGCAGGTAGTCGAGCGGCCATGCGCGGTGCGCGATCTCGTCCTCGGCGAAATGCCGCATCGCCGACAGGAACATGACGCTGCGCATCGGCGTGCTCGGCACGTGCGTCGATTCCTCCGGCGCCTCCACCATCAGCACGCGGTCCTGCGACGGATCGAAATTCGCGAAGGCGGTGCTTTTCGCGTCGAGCTGGTCGCCCAGGACGAGCACGAGATGGCGGAGGGACGTGGACGGCATGGCCCGATTCTGACCCGCGGACAACCCCGCAGCGGCGCGGACGCTCATACGGGTTTACGCTGACGGCCCCTTCCCATTCACGACAAGAAATCGACATGCCCACTCTGTTCGACCCCGTCAAGGCCGGCGACCTCCAGCTCGCCAACCGCATCGTCATGGCGCCGCTCACGCGCAACCGTTCGCCCGACGCCATTCCCAAGCCCATCACCGCGACCTACTACGAACAGCGCGCCACCGCCGGCCTGCTGATCACCGAGGCGACCGCCATCAGCCACCAGGGCCAGGGCTATTCCGACGTACCGGGCCTCTACGGCACCGAGCAGCTCGACGGCTGGAAGAAGGTCACCGACGCCGTGCATGCCAAGGGCGGCAAGATCGTCTGCCAGCTGTGGCACGTCGGCCGCATCTCGCACGTCGACCTGCAGCCCGATGGCGGCAAGCCGGTCGCGCCGTCGGCCATCGCGGCCAAGGCCAAGACCGTGCTGATCAAGGACGGCGTCGCCACCTTCGTCGAGACCTCGGAGCCGCGCGCGCTCGACGTCTCGGAGATCCCGGGCATCGTCCACACCTATGCGGCTGCCGCGCGCAACGCGGTCGAGACGGCCGGCTTCGACGGCGTCGAGGTGCACGCGGCCAACGGCTACCTGCTCGACCAGTTCTTGAAGCGCGACAGCAACGTGCGCACCGACGACTACGGCGGCAGCATCGAGAACCGCGCCCGCTTCACCCTCGAGGCGACCCGCGCCGTGGCCGACGCCATCGGCGGCGGCAGGACCGGCATCCGCCTGTCGCCGGTCACGCCGGCCAACGACGCGCACGACAAGGACCCGCAGGCGCTGTTCGAATACGTCGTGCAGCAGCTCGCCCCGCTGCACCTGGCCTACATCCACGTGATCGAAGGCGCCACCGGCGGTCCGCGCGACCTGCAGGACCGCCCGTTCGACTACGAGGCGCTCAAGGCCGCCTACCGCACCGCCGGCGGCAAGGGTGCCTGGATGGTCAACAACGGCTACGACAAGCCGCTGGCCGAGACGGCGGTCAAGGAAGGCGACGACCTGGTCGCCTTCGGCCGGCCCTTCATCGCCAACCCGGACCTGGTGCGCCGCATCCGCGAGAACGCACCGTGGAACGAGGTCGACAAGCCCACCATGTACGGCGGCGGCGAGCACGGCTACACCGACTACCCGACCCTCGACCAGGCCGGCGCCTAGTTCGACCGGGGCAGCGGCACGGCCGTGGCGGTCGGCCCGAAGGCCACGCTCACGCGCAGGCCGCCCTCGGCGCTGGCGGGCGTGAAGGCCAGCTCGGCGCCGAGCAGCGCCACGTAGCGCGTGACGATGGCCAGCCCCAGTCCGGCGCCCTGTCCGAGCTTCACGCCCTCGGCGCCCTGGGCCCAGCGCTTCATCAGGTTGCGCTGCGCCTCGGGCGCGATGCCCGGACCGTCGTCGGACACCGACAGCATCCGCTCCGACAGCTCGACCGTCACGGTGCTGCCGCCGTAGCGCAGTGCGTTGTCGATCAGGTTGTCGAGGATGCCTTCGACCAGCGCGATGTTGGCCTCCACCGTCACCTCGTTCTCCAGTCCGCGCGCGCCGAGGTCGACGCCTTTCGCGTCGGCGCGCGACAGGTGCCGCAGCACGGCCTGCGAGGCCAGCTCGTCGAGCCGCACCGGCTCGTGCTGCAGCCGCGTGCGGCCCTCGTCGGCCAGCGCGAGGCCGAGCAGCTGGTCGACCAGATGGCTGGCGCGCGCCTGGCTCGCCGCGATGCGTTCGAGCTGCTCGCGCCAGACCTCCGGCCTGTGCTGCGCGAGGCCGTAGTCGGCCAGCGCGCGGATGCCGGCGAGCGGCGTGCGCAGTTCGTGGGCGACGTTGCCGGCGAACTCGCGCTGCGCGCTCACGCTGTGGCCGAGGCGGTCGAACAGCGAATTCAGCGCGTCGCCCAGGCGTTCCAGTTCGCGCGAGGTGTGCACCACCGTCACCGGCGACAGGTCCTGCGCGTCGCGGCGGTCGAGCGCCTGCTGCAGGTCGCCCAGCGGCTTCAGGTCGCGGCCGATCACGCGCCACAGCC
>JAKONL010000180.1 GCA_022701965.1 Burkholderiaceae bacterium
CAGCCGACGAAGCTCCATGAGCGCGTCAGCGTGATCTTGGGATCGAAAAATGAGGTCGAGCGCGTAACCGGGTATCACGAACCGCTATAATCCGAGGCTTCGCCGGTGTAGCTCAGTCGGTAGAGCAGCTCATTCGTAATGAGAAGGTCGGGTGTTCGATTCATCTCTCCGGCACCAAGAATCTATGATTCGGATCAAGGACCTACAGGACCCTCGGGACCTGTAGGTCCTTTGTCTTTTGGGGCACCCTCCGCACGCGCGATGGTGCGTGGCTCGAAAAGGTCAGCCAGTACCCGTCGAGAGTCGACAGTGCCCCGGCCTACGCCAGCACATTGCGAACGCGAGTGCTCGACCATGCGCTCGCCAGCGCCTGGTCACGCCTTTCGGAGAGGCCTCCCTACACCAGAGCCGGCTGCAGCATCGTCGCCAGGCGTTTCGCAGCCTTCGCGCCGGCGCCCTTTCCGGTGATCGCCAGGGCGGCCGGCCGCTCCAGCATCCGCCCGAACACCGCGCGCACCTCTTCCGCGCCGATGCTCTCGATCATGGCGATCGCCTCGTCCATCGGCGTCACGCTGCCGCTGGCGAAGAGTTCCTCCACCGCCTGCTCCATGGTCGCGTAGGTCCGTTCGCCGGCCCGCACGCGCGCGACCGTCAGCTGGTTCTTCGCCCGCTCGAGGTGGACGGGATCGATCGCGTCGGCATGCACGCGCAGCAGCGTTGCGGTGGCCGTTACCAGTGCGTCGAGCTTGTCGGGCGTGGTGACCGCGTGCACGATGAAGTTGGCCCAGAGGTCGCCGCCCTCCATCGTCGCGTAGGCCGTGTAGGCCAGGCCGAGCCGCTCGCGGACCGTGTCGACCAGCGGCGAGGACATTCCTTCCCCGAACACGTGGGCGGCCAGCGATGCCGCGAGGCGCCAGCGTTGCCGCGGCATTTCGACGGCCTCTGCCGGAGCCAGCGGATAGGCGACGTTCACGAACACCTGCGAGACCTGCGTGAAGCGGTGCGCCAGGGCGTCGCCGACGTGCTTCGCCGGCTGCGCAACCGCCGGGTGCAGGAGTGCCGGATCGGCCGCCGCGGGCATGGCCGCGAACAGTGTGCCGGCGAGCACCAGCCAGGCGTCGATGTCGAAGTTGCCGGCCGCCACGACGACGGTGTTGTTCGCCACGTGATGGGTCCGCACGTGCCGCACCAGATCGCTTCGCGTGAAGCCTTCGATGTTCGCGACGGTGCCGATCACCGGCATGCCCATCGGGTCGTCGCCCCACAGGGCGCGGTCGAGCAAGTCGCCGGCGCTGTCCTGCGGGTCTTCGGCGTACTCGATCGCCTCCTGGCGGATCACGTCCAGCTCGCGCTGCAGCTCGTGTTCGGGGAACGTGCTGTTCAGGACGATGTCGGCGGTCATGCGCAGCAGCTGCTCCGCATGACGACCCAGGCCGGTCATGAAATAGCCGGTCATGTCCTTGCCGGTGAATGCGTTGACGTCCGCGCCCAGCCGCTCCGCGTCCAGGTTGATGGCCTGCACGCTGCGGGTCATGGTCCCCTTGAACGCCATGTGTTCCAGCACATGGCCGATGCCGCTTGTGGCCGGCGTCTCGTCGCGCGAGCCGACGCGCAGGAACACGCCGACGCTGGCGCTTCGCACATGGGGCATCGGGATGGCGAGCAGGCGCACGCCGTTGGACAGCGTGCGAAGGACCGTGGCCGAGCGATCGGCCGCCATCAGGACGCCAGCTTCTTCACCAGCTTGAGCATGAATTCCCGGCTGTCGTAGAGCCGCTGGATCTCCACGCGCTCGTCCATCCCGTGCGTGCGCAGGTCGGCCGGATCGAAGAACAGGCCCGACACGCCGTACATCGGGATGCCCGCGTTGCGAGCGAAGCGGCTGTCGGTCGCGCCGGTGCTCATGAACGGGATCACCGGTACGCCCGGCCAGGTCTCGGAGGTGAGCTTCTCGGCCGTCTCGAACACCACGCCCTGCAGCGGCGACACCGGGCTGCGCGTGGGCTTGGCGAACTGGCGCATCGTGATCTTCGGGTTGCCGAGCACCTGCACCAGCTGTTTCTCGACCGCGTCCGGGTCGTCGAAGGGCAGCATGCGGCAGTTGACCACCGCCTTGGCCGACTGCGGCAGCGCGTTCTCGGCATGGCCGGCGTTCACCATGGTCGCGGTGCAGGTGGTGCGCAGTTGCGCGTTGTAGAGCGGCGAGGCCGAGAGCCGGTCGATGACGGCGGCGTCGGTGCTGCCGTTGCCCACCGCGCGCATGTCCTGCGACAGCTGACCCGACATCAGCGGCGCGGTGCGGGCGAAGTACGTCTTGGTGACGTCGGCCAGCAGCACCGGGAACTTGTAGGCACCGAGCCGCGCGAGCGCCTCGGACATGCCGTAGATCGGATTGTTGGCGGTCGGCTGCGAGCTGTGGCCGCCGACGTCGCGCAATTCGAATTCGTAGGTCGTGTAGAGCTTCTCGGCGATCTGCACGCGATGCAGGTTGGGCTTGCCGTTGCGCAGCTCGCCGCCGCCGCCTTCGTTGATGCCGAACTCCGCCTTGAGCAGTTCCGGCTTGTTCTTCAGGATCCACATCGCGCCGTTGCTCTCGACGTCGCCGCGCTCCTCGTCGGCGGTCAGCGCCATGACGATGTCGCGCGCCGGCTTGAAGCCCTCCTGGCGCAGCTGGGCCAGCACCGAGACGAAGGCCGAGGCCATCGCCTTGTCGTCGATGGCGCCGCGCGCGGTGAAGTAGCCGTCGGTTTCCTGCAGCTTGAACGGGTCGGTCTTCCAGTCCTCGCGCTTGGCCTCGACCACGTCGATGTGGCCCATGAGCAGCATCGGCTGCTTGGCGCCCGTGCCCTTCCAGCGCAGCACCAGGTTCCCCTTGCGCGGGAACGGCTCGATGATCTGCATCTCGTCCTCGGCGAAGCCGGCCTTGAGCAACACCGCGCGCATCGCCTCGGCGGCCTGCGTGGTGCTGCCTGCGGAATGCGTGGTGTTGATCTCGACCAGCTCCTTGTAGATCGCGTGGAAGCGCTGCTGCTCGGGCGTCAGGGCCGGCGCCTGGGCGAAGGCCGTGCCGCAGGCCACGAGGGCGGCGGCGCAGGCGATGCGGCGCACGATGGGGAATCCAGATGTCATGGCTGAATGTGAACGAATTGTTTTTGGACCCCGTTTATCGCATGACGAACGAAAACGCGGCCTGTCGCGCCAGCTTACGGCTCGCTTTGCCCCGATGACGGCGCCTGCACCGCCCACCACAGGTTGTCGGACTCCCAGTTCGCGACCAGTCCCTCGGGCGGCGGGGTCACCGCGTCGCCGACCCAGAGCATGCCGTGGCGCTCCACGAACTCGGCCGACACCCACGGACTCGCGACGAAATCCCCGTCGATCAGCACCAGCGGCCGCTCAGGCAGGCGGATCGCGAGAGCGCTCGCGATATTGGCCTTGCCGCCGATCACCCGCACCGGGCCGTCGAGGGCCAGGCGCGCCGGGACGCCGATGCGCTCGGCGAAGTGGGCCGAGCGGAAGTTGGACGTCTGGCTCTTGCTCCAGCCCAGGCCGCTGACCGGCGACGTCGCCCACATCGTCGCCAGCAGCAGGCCCTGCACGACGAGGAACAGGCGTAGCGCTTCGTCGAGCGGAACGGCGTCGATCGCGCGCTTTCGGATGCAGCACAGCATCAGCGCCGGACAGGTGAACAGCACGAACGCCGTACCCCACTGGAACTGCAGGTTGGCGCCGGTCGCGACACCGATCAGCGCGATGGTCGCGAGCGGCAGCAGGCCCCAGGCGACGAGGAATCTCCGGGCATCCGGGTGCGTGGCCGAAGCTTGCGGCGAAGCGGCAGCGCCGGGCATCGCCGCGCTCCTGCGCTTCCACCAGACGCCCGCGGCCAGCAGGAACGCCGGACTCAGGCGATTGCCCTGGTCAACCAGCCAGTGCAGCGCATGCGCGGCGCGCTGCATGCACGGCATGACGGCGACCATCGCACTGCGGCGGGCGTACTGCATCGGAAGGAAATCGTGCGTGACGAGCCACCACAGATGCGGCAAAAAAACGACCGCCGCGACGCCGGTCGCCTCGAGCAGTCCGCGCAGATGCAGCGCATCGCGCCAGCCGCGCTTCATCGTCCAGAAAGCGACCACCGACAGCGCCGCGAGCACGATCTGGTACTTCGCGAGCCCGCCCAGTCCGAGCATCAGCCCGAGTGCCAGCCATGCGCGACGCGAGCGATCGGCGAAGGCGCGCCAGCAGAACCATGCCGACCCGGCGACGAAGACGAGCAGCACCGTGTTGTGGTTGTAGAAATTCGTGCGGCCGCTGTAGTAGGTGATGCAGAGCGCACCCAGCAGCGAAAGCACGGCGCAGTGCGCGCCCGCCATCTCCTTCACGAGCCGCCAGGCCATCCACAGCGCCGAGGCGATCACGACGCCGCCCGCGATGTCGACCACGGCATGGTGGATGCCGAAGAGCTGCACGAACGGCCAGATCAGGATCGTCGGCAGCGGCGGATGCTTGAAGTAGCCCCACTCCAGCGACCGCACCCAGACCAGTTGCTCGACCGAGTCCATCGGTGGCGACCAGCTCAGGTTGGCGAGCACGAGCACCCATGCGACGGCCCAGATGCCCAGCCAGGCGGCGACCGGCGACGATCCGCCACCTCCTGGCATCGCGAGCGCTCGATACGACGCGAACCAGGTGCGGCGACGACGGTCCGGCCTGAAAACGGAACGAGAGTGGCGCAGGAATTTCCCCGCCTCGTGTGGGCTACGTGCCATTGCGTTGAACGAAAGATCGAAAAAAAGCGCGCACCGACCGGTGCGCGCTCTGGAGGAAGGTATCGCCCGGGCCCGGGCGATGTCGCGGATCAGGCGATGTCGAAGCGGTCCAGGTTCATCACCTTGGTCCATGCGGCGACGAAGTCGTCGACGAACTTCTCGTGGCTGTCCGCGCTGCCGTAGACCTCTGCCGTGGCGCGCAGGATGGCGTTCGAT
>JAKONL010000196.1 GCA_022701965.1 Burkholderiaceae bacterium
TCGCAGAGCAACGTCACGGTGCTCATCACCGGCGAATCCGGTTCCGGCAAGGAGCTCGTCGCGCGCGCGCTCCACAAGCATTCGCCGCGCACCAACGGCCCGTTCGTCGCCATCAACACGGCGGCCATCCCGAAGGACCTGCTCGAGAGCGAACTCTTCGGCCACGAGCGCGGCGCCTTCACGGGCGCTCAGACGATGCGGCGCGGCCGCTTCGAGCAGGCCGAGGGCGGCACGCTGTTCCTCGACGAGATCGGCGACATGCCCTTCGACCTGCAGACGCGCCTGTTGCGCGTCCTGAGCGACGGGCACTTCTACCGCGTGGGCGGGCACAACTCGGTCAATGCCAACGTGCGCGTGATCGCGGCGACGCACCAGGACCTCGAGCAGCGCGTGAAGCTCGGCGGCTTCCGCGAGGACCTGTTCCATCGGCTCAACGTGATCCGCCTGCGCCTGCCCGCACTGCGCGAACGCGGCGAGGACGTGCCGGCGCTCACGCGGCATTTCCTGCAGCAGAGCGCCAAGCAGCTGGGCGTCGAGCCCAAGCGCATTTCCGATTCGGCTTTGGTGCAGCTCGCGACCTTCGATTTCCCCGGCAACGTGCGGCAGCTGGAGAACATCTGCCACTGGCTGACCGTGATGGCGCCGGCACAGCTCGTCGAGGCGAAGGACCTTCCGCCCGAAGTCATGGCGAGCGGCACGGCGGCGGTCGAGGCGACCGCATCGGCCGCGGCCACCGCATCGCCGTCGCCCGTGCCCGTGGCGCATGTCGCGCTGGCGATCGAGCCCGACGGCAATGCGGTTCCCGTCGCGTCTGTCGCGCACGGTGTACCCGCCGCCCCGGCGGTGGGGAGTGCCGCCTGGGAGGCCGGTCTGGAGAGCGAGGCGCAGAGCCTGCTGGCCTCGGGGCGCAACGACGTCTGGGATGCGCTGTCGCGCCGCTTCGAGTCGCGCCTCATCCTCACCGCCCTGGCCAACACGCGCGGCCGCCGCATCGAGGCGGCGCAGAAGCTCGGGATCGGCCGCAACACCATCACGCGCAAGATCCAGGAACTCGGCCTGGAGTAGGGCGGGCCGGTTGCGCGGCCCACGCGGAGCCGGTCAGGCCGCAGCGGTGTCGAATTCCAGCGTCACCGGCGCATGGTCGCTGGGCTTGTCCCACTTGCGCGGCACGCGGTCGATCGTGCAGCCGGCCGCGCGCGGCACCAACGACTCGGTCACCAGGATGTGGTCGATACGCAGGCCGCGGTTCTTCTGGTAGCCGAGCTGCCGGTAGTCCCACCACGAGAAGCTCTTGGGCGGCTGGTCGAACAGGCGGAACGCGTCGGTCAGTCCGAGCGCGAGCAGGGCCTTGAAGTGATCGCGCTCCGCGGTCGAATGGTGGATGGTCTCGCGCAGGCCCTCGGGGTCGAAGCTGTCGCGGTCCTCGAGCACGATGTTGAAGTCGCCGAGCAGCACGAGATCGGGATGCGCCGCGATCTCGGCGCGCAGCCAGTCGCGCAGGGCGGTGAGCCACTTCATCTTGTACTGGAACTTGTCGCTGTCGAGCGCCTGGCCGTTGACGAAGTAGCCGTTGACCACGCGCAGCGGCCCCGAGGCCGTGTCGACCGTGGCGCTGATCACGCGCGAATGCTCGTCGGTGAAGCCGCCGATGTTCCGGCTCACGTCGCGCAGCGGCGAGCGGCTCAGGATCGCGACGCCGTTGTAGGTCTTCTGGCCGAACACCGCCGCCTCGTAGCCGGCGGCCTTCAGGACTTCGAGCGGGAACTTGTCGTCGCTCATCTTGAGTTCCTGCAGGCACAGCACGTCGACGGGATTGGCGGCGAGCCAGTCGAGCACGTGCTGCAGGCGCGCGGTGAGGGAGTTGACGTTCCAGGTGGTGATTTTCATAGAAAGGAAATGGCTTCGGGGACACGTCGGCATCCGTGCGGCGCGACGTCCTCCGAGCTTAGCCGGCTACGGCGCCCGAGTGCCGGGCGAACCGAAGCGATCGTCGCTGTCAGGAGGCGGCCGCTCGCGCCGGTGCGTCGAGGTGGCGCAGGAACGCCAGCGAAGGCATGAAGAAATACTCGCCGCCCTTCATGGTCACCGCCCGCGGCACCGCCGGCACCGTCTTCATGGAGCCCGGCTCGCCCCACGTGAGCGCCACGGTCATGTCGGGCCTCTTCGCATCACCCGCCGTCTGCCCGATCACCGGGTCCACGCCCGGCGCCTTGCCGCCCTCCGGGTCCACCTTGGGAAAGCCCGCCGAATTGGCCCAGTTCTTCTGCGTGAACTCGAACTGGTTCGCGATGTCGCTGTTGAAGGCCATGAAGAGCAGTCCCACGCCCCCGGTCGGCTTGTTGGCGATCCGGCCGTCGTTCGGGTTGTCCGCCCGCACGCCGTAGGTCTGGCCGCGGCGCGCCATCAGGTGCATGCGCTCCGCGTCGTGTTTCTCGAAGCCGCCGGAACCCCGCGGATTCGTCTTGCGGATATGGCCGAGGAAGGGGCACTTCCCGCCTTGCCTGTCGCTGGCGTAGTTGAAGTCGTTCATCACCGGCCCGTGCGCCCCGTCCTGCGACTGCAGGGTGACCGGCGTGCCGTCCTCGAAGCGGCCGACCAGCATCGCGCCGGCGCGTTCGGCGTCGGCGAGGCCGAGCGCTTCCGCGAAATCGAGTTCGGCCTGCTTGAACTTGCGCACGTCCTGCTCGAGCTTGCGGAACACGAAGTAGCTGCCGAAGTGTTCCGGCGCACCGGCCGGGCCCGGCTCGGCGACGATGACGCGGCCGATGTCGAACGCCGGATTCCACACCGACGTCCCGTCCGTGGTGTCCTGCTCCGCCTGGAGGTCCGCATCGAGGAACAGCGGCTGGCTGCGACCGTCGACATAGCCGAACTGCTCGATGCCGTCGCCGTTGCCGTTGTGCAGGCCGGCTCCGTCCTGCGTGCCCAGGACCACGACGCTCGGCACCGCGGCCAGCATCGCCAGGACGCGGTCGTGCATCTGCGATTTCGTCTACAGCGTCATGTCGCCGATCAGGATGCAGGCGTGGAGGTCCTTCTTGTCGCGGAAGGCCGGGTCCCACGTCGCGACCGCCGGATCGTGCAGGTCCGCGGCCTGCATGCCCGCATTGAACGACGGATCGGAAGGGAGTTTGACGATGCCCAGCGCCTTGTAGCCCTCCGCCGTCAGTCCGACCCCCACATAGGCCGTGCCGGGCACCTGGTCCTTCTTGAAGGCGGCGATCTCCTGCAGGTGCTTCGCGGCCGATTTCATGAGCGTCGCCACCCGGCTCAGGAAATCGCGACCCGCGGCCGCGTCCGTGAAACGCAGGAAGACCACGGAGAGGAACTCCCGGGTATGGCCCTTCAGGATGTTGGGCTGGAGCGTCTCCAGCATCGCCTGTTGGCCCGGCGTCGGCGGGGACGAGATTCGTCCTTTGAGCGAGAGCGGCATCGCGTGACTCCATCTTTTGGAAATGAATCGATGCGAGCGCCGGCAATGCCGCCGCTCGCCCATTTCGGCCGATGTCGCGATTTCGAGAGCGAAGCGGCCGGATGCGACGGTAGTCGCTCCGCGCCGCCCGCATAACTCTCCGTATGGTCTATGCCGCGTTCGCCCCCACGGACCAGTAGAAGGTCGGGTCGATGCCGTTCAGCGCATGGTCGCCCACCGTGCGCGCCTTGTAGATCACCGGGTTGTGCGAGGCGAGCGTGCGGGCGTTGCGCCAGTGGCGGTCCAGGCGCGCGTCCTCCTGCACGGCGGAGGCGCCGCCGACGTCGAACAGGCGCGCGGCCGACTGCAGCACCGCATCGCCGATCGTGACCTGCGCCTTGGCCATGCGCAGCTCCACGTCGACCAGCAGTTCGTCGGGCACCGGCCGGCCGGCGGTGCGCAGGCGGTCGATGTCGCCGAGGCCGGAGGCCACGGCCCGGACGATGGCCGACGCGGCGAACGCCGTGCTCGCCAGGTGCCCGACGAGCTGCTGCACCAGCGGATCCTCGCGCGGCGTGGCGCCCGCGCCGTGGCTGTAGACGCGCTTGCGCGCCTGCACGAAGGCGACCGCGTCGCGCTCGATGGCGCGCGCGATGCCCGCCAGCGTCGCGAGGTGCACGAGCTGCAGGAAGGCCGTCATCGACGTCGGCCCGGTGCGCGGGCTCTGCAGCACGTCGGTGGCGGCCACGCGCACGTCGCGGAAGCGGGTCGTGCCCGATGCGCTCAGCCGCTGGCCGAAGCCGCGCCAGTCGTCCAGCCGCTCGATGCCTTTCGCCTGGGCGGGCACCAGCACCAGCACGCGCTCGGCGGCCTCGCCCGCTTCGTCGACACGCTGCGCTGCGACGCCGATCCAGTCCGCGTACAGCGTCCCGGTGCTGTAGAACTTGTCGCCGTCCAGCACCCAGTGGTCGCCCTCGCGGCGCACCGTGGTCTTCAGGGTGCCGAGCGCGCCGTGGCCCAGCTCGGTCGTGGCGTTGCCGAAGATCGCACCGTCGGCGGCGCGCCGCAGCCACGGGCCGCGTGCCGCGGGCTCGACCTCGGCGAACAGCCGGTCGACGAAGCCGAAGTGCGCGCGCAGGATCTGCGGCAGATTGGAATCGGCCTCGCCGAGATCGATCAGCAGGTCGAACAGCTGCTCGACGGAGGCGCCCAGCCCGCCTTCGGACAGCGGCACGCG
>JAKONL010000203.1 GCA_022701965.1 Burkholderiaceae bacterium
TGGACGCGAGCTGGTAGATCACCAGTGCATGCGGCCGTCCCAGCCGGTCGACCGATCGCGATACCACGCCCACGACGAAACGATGCTGCGCGAAGCGCAAGGCTCCGGGTGGCAGGACGAAGGCGACCGGCAAGGCGGCGCTTGCAGGCACGCGACGCTCCGCGGGACAGGCAGGCAGGACGGACAGCCAGCGCTCCCACTCCTCGCGCTCGCCGCCTCGCATGCCGCGACTGACGAAATCGGCGTGGCCGGGCACCTTGCCCCAGATGGACGGCGCGGTCACGAAGTACCTGGCGAGGAGTGGCTTGAACATGCTTTCCTCACGCCGTCCGGCCGGGACAGCGGAACCCTTTGAGCAGGTCGCTGTTCAATGGGTTGGGCTGACTTCCGGTACCGAGTTCGATCACCGCCTTGCGCCCGTCGAAGACGAATTCGACGGTCATGCGACCGGGCGTCGCGGTTTCGGTCAGGCGCCCCTTGTCGAGAAGCCTGAAGAGCGCCCACGGACCCTGCGTCAGCACGCTGGACGATCCCGCGGAAATGCGGGGTTGCGCGGTGATCTCCGCTCCCGCACCGCCACGCGGCCCGGGCCAGACCACTGCGAGCGGCTGGACCGGACCATGGACATAGCGTTGCGACTGACCGTCGATGTCCATCATGAGTTCGGTGATCGACGGTTCGAGTTCGCGAACCGTGAAATCCATCTTCCAGGCCATCTTCCTGCCGCCGGCCTCGCGGAAGAACAGGTCGCGGATCTGCCTCGCTCTCTGGAAGGGCTCGAGCCGGGGACCGTCGCTGGCCAGCAGTCCCAGCACCTCTCCGATCAACGTGGGGCCGGCCGACGCGACGGCTGTCGGCGTCGGGGTTGCCGCGAGCCCGCCGCCCGCTGACGAGGCCTCGAAAACAGCCTGCACGACCGCGCTGTCCGCACTCCTGTAGCGCCAGGTCCGCGCACTGGTATCGACCCAGGGGGCAAGGTACTTGGTGAAGTACTCGTCCAGCACGCCGCCAGCCGCGAAGAGCTGCGCGAAATCGTCGATCGAGGCATCCTGCCCCGATGCGATGAACGGATAGCGACCTTCCAGCGCGCGCTTGCAGGGCTCGCTGACCTGGACAGCGAGCAAAGCCACGAGGCGGTCGACCTGGACCTGCGCCTGCCGCCGAAAGATTGCGGACGCACCCAGCATCACCTTCTCGCCGCTTCCTTCCGCCACGTCCGCGAGGATCGCCCTGAAAGGCGCCGGCAGACGGCCTGCCTCGATCCGCAGGCGCGTCGCGGCCTCCACGCCACCTGGCGGCACTCCACCGGCGGACAAGGTGGTGTCGGCGACGACCATCCAGGTGTAGAAGTCGTTGAGCAGGCCCGCGATCGTGTCGAGGCTGGCTCTGGCGCCCGAGGTGCCGACAAGCCTGGCCGTCGGCAATGCATCCGCAGAGCCGGTGACGACCTCCCGCAGTGCCGCGAAGCGGTTGTCGACGAGCTCGGTTTCGAGCTGCCGGTCCGAGGTACCGGTCGCCCCCTCCCCTTTTGCCGGCGACGCGGCGATCGCCGCGGTCGCGCCATCGAGCGGCGTGCGGCGGTCCTCTGAGGTTTCGACGATTGCATGCGATAGCGTCGTCTCCCGAACCGCCGCGCGCGCGAGACGCGACAACGGCGAGTCGGGCGACGCGAGCTGGCGCAACACGTTCAGCTCGAACCCGAGGCCAGCCGCGCTGGCCGCCGGACCAGCGCTCTTTCTGACGATCACGGCAGCATCGACCGAACCGACAATGCGCACGGATCCGAGAAAATCCTCCCAGTTCCGCGCGTATTCGTTCAGGTAAAGCTGTCGCACATGCGAGACCCAGGTGTCCACCGACTCGGTAGAGACCGCTGCTCTGGCGTCCCCCATGACCCAGTGGTCCTCGTCCAGCAGCTTGCGCACGATGCCGAGCGCCAGAGGAACGAAGCGACGGCGATAGCCGTCGTGCGTGAACAGTCCCGGTACGCCCTTGTCCAGTGGCAGTCCGCCCTTGCGTGCGAAGACGGCGCCGACTTGCGGCCCGACGGCCCGGAGCAGCGTGAACTCGGGCGGCGCATCGGCCTGCATCACGGCTTTGGCTCGGCCATACAGGCGCTGCGTCAGGTCCTCGTCGCCCAGCATGCGCTGGACCGCCCGCACCAGTGCCTCGTCGGGCGGCGAAGCCGCCTGCACGACGCGGTTGCCAGAGAACAGTGCGTCCAGGTGCGATGCCATGGACGCCCGGTCAGCGCGACCGGACATGCCGATGCGATCTTCGTTCGTGCCGCGCGACGCATCGACGACCGACCCGGCGTCCGTTCGCAGCCAGTCGCGCACGGCGGCTTCGCCGCCTGCCTGGACATAGCGTTGCCGGTCGTGCAGCAGCTTGTAGACGCGAAGCGTTTCGTAGGCCAAGCGGCTGTCCCCGGTCTCGAGACTTCTCGACAGGGCCTGTTCGAGACGTCGAAGGACGACCGGAAACAGCAGGGCACTCTGCAGGTCCGCATAGGACCGCGATGCCGCCTCCGCCGGAGCCGCGATGCTGTAGAGCCCGTATCTGAAGTTCATCGGAGGAGCCGACGGCGTCGGACCGTTTCGATCCGTTAGATTCCGCGCCGCGTCGAGAAGCTCGAACGTCGCCTCGGGCGTCGGCGTGCCGGAGGTCGGGCGAGCGCGGGCCGCCAGCGCGTCGACGCGCTGTACGAATGCCGAGAGATAGTCCCGGTTGTTCGCGTAGCTCGACGTGAGCGCCATCGCGAGCCAGACGAAGATCGCGAACACCACCAGATGGCCGATCGCGCGTATCGCGCGGTTTCGCGCTTCCCACCGCAGGTTCGGCCGAACGAGGTGCGCCTCGGGAAAGACCACCTTTTTCAGAACGTCGTGGATGAAGAAGCCATGCCCGATCTGCGACGGACGGGTGTCGACGACTGCGTCTGCGTGCCCATCAGCCGAGGTTGGCCGCAGGCGCCGGACGAGCGTCTGCGGATCGGCCGGGAGCTCGACGTCGGCTTGTGCCGCACTGGTGAAATAGACGCCGCGCAGCATCGACGTCGCCTGCGTCGAGTCGAAGCGCGAATCGACCCGAAGTGGGTCGAGCACTTCGCGCAGGATGGCTCCCGCGGCCGAGAATTCCTTCGGCAAGGCGAAGAGCATCCGTCGCCGATCGATGTCGAACTCCTCGCTGATTCGCGCGCGGAGTCCGTCGGCCAGACGCTCCTCGAGCAGCCGCAGGCCCTCGCCGACCCCGTCGTTCGACGCATCGACCTCGCGCGTCGGTTCGACGGACTCGCTGCGCCGAAAAGACAATGCGAAGCCCCAAGCCTGGGTGCGTGAATCGCTGGTCAGCGGCTGAAAATACGGCGTGAATCCCCGGAGGACATCCATCTTCGTGACCACGACATAGACCGGGAAGCGGATGCCCAGGCGCTGTCTCAGCTCGGCGAGCCGATCGCCGAGCTGCGCGGCATGATGTCCCCGCTCTTGGGCCGTCATCTGAAGCAGTTCGGCCATGCTCAGTACCACGATGGCACCGTTGATCGGTGCACGCGGGCGATGCTTTCGCAGCAAGGCCAGGAAACCGCGCCACTCGGAGAAATCCTTGACCGGGTCGCCGTCCTGGATCGCGTACTTCCCGGCCGTGTCGATCAGGACCGCCTCGTTGGTCATCCACCAGTCGCAGTGCCGTGTCCTGCCGTCGGCGCCGGAACGGGTACCGCGGGGCAACCAGTCGATTCGATCGGACACCGGAAACTGGAGGCCGGCACTGCGCAGCGCGGTCGTCTTTCCCGCACCGGGACCGCCGAGGATCAGAAACCAGGGCAGTTCGTAGAGATACCGGTGGCGCTCGACGATGCGTCCCCAGACACTGTCGTGCACCCTCAGGGCACGCAATTGCGGCAACGCACCGCGCACGATCCTGCCGACTTCCCCGAGTTCCTCGTGGGCGGGTTCCACATCGGCAACGCGGCGCCGACCGATGGCGAGAATGCTGGTCAGGAACGCCTCGTTCTCGCGCATGGCAATCAACAGGCGCCACATGCCGTAGAGCACGCAGGCGAGCGTGACTGCGACCACGATGAGGATCCTCACCCACAGCGGCTCCAGAGGTCGCACGCCGCCTAAAGCGAGGAGTGGACCGGCATGCCAAACGAGCAGCATCGACACAGCGACCGCCACGACGCGCAGCGGACCCGACAACAGCCAGACGACGGCGAACACGACCAGGACGGTCACGGCTGAAATGCGCACTGCATCCGTCGCCAGAGGGCGCAGTCCGGCGATGGCCAGATCGGCGCCGAAAGACCACGCCAGCACCGCCAACACGATGAGCGCCACGAATCCGAGGATTCGAGCCGTGAACAGGGATCCGATGAAATGGACTTTCGATCGCATGAGGATTCCTGGTCAGCGTCGAACCGGCAGGGCTGGCACCGCCGCACCCGAGGCGACGACGATGTCCACCCGGCGGTTGCGCGCCCGTCCGGTCGATGTGGTGTTGTCGGCCACCGGATGGGCATCCGCACGTCCTTCCACCTTCAGGCGGTGGCGCTCGACCCCATGGGCTTCCAGCACTTCGGCCACTGCAGCCGCCCGGCGTTCGCTAAGTACCTGGTTGTCGGGAAACGCGCCCGTACGGATGGGTCGGTTATCGGAATGCCCGACCACATTCACCGCACCCGGGACTTGCCCGATCTCGGCGGCAACCTTCGCCAACACGGGAACGATGCGCGCGTTCAGACGCGCCTGTCCCGCAACGAACATCTCGTCCCCCCTGAAAGTCACGGCACTCCGTGTCCCGTCCTCGTCGACATCGACGGTGCCGCGCGCGATCTCGTCCGCCAGCAGTGCCTTCAGACGCAATGCCCGGCCCGGCTTCTCCATGACCGCATCGCCGTTCGAGGTGCCAATCAAAGCGACGCGGCCGAGTGCCTCGGCTTCCATCCGTAGCAGCCGGTACTTGTAGATTCCGAAGAGAACGAGCAGTACGAGCCCGGCAGCCGATGCGGTCATCCAAGGCGGCACGGAGCGTGCACGTCGGGAAAGCGCTGGTCCGGCACCCGGCGACCGTGGAGACAAGGCGTGAGGAACTTCTGCCCGCGACGCCGAAAGCAGCGAGAAAAGCCGGTGCCTGATCGTCTCGATCTGGCGTCGCCCGTTCGCGGCTGCGCCATAGCGCCCTTCGAAGCCGAGACCAAGCACGAAATAGAGCACCTCGATCAGATCGATGTGCTCGTCGGGACCGGCCACCAGGCGCCCTATCAACAGGAAGACCTTGTCGCCACCGCGCGCATCGTCGTGGAAGACGACGGCCAGCTGACGAGCGGCCCACGCACCCGCGCCGTGATCCGCCGTCGTGCCCCAGTCCGTGCTGTGCGCCCGCTCGTCGAGCGCCGTGCAGAGCGCATAGCTCGCGCCGACGACGTGGTCGTGGCGAATCTGCGCGTTGTCGCAAACCGCCTGAAAGCTCGCGACCTCACGCAACAGAAGACCATGCAAGGCGTCGACTTCTTCCGGTGGAAGAACCTGCGGCATGTCCGCAAGCGCTCGCAGCAGTGGCTGAGCCGCCTCCAGCAACGGATTGCGTGCCGAGCGAACGGCCTCGAGTCGTTCCGGCTGAGACGACCCTGTCACCAACGGCGCAGACGGCGCAGACGGCGTCGACACTGAAATCCGGGGCTCCTCGAAATCCTGACCGAAGGACGCTGCACGCAGACCACCGCTCGAATCGATGTCGTCGGCGACGGTCATTTTTCTCGCACGCCCCACAGTTCGATGCGCAAACCGGGAAGCTCACCAGCGACATGCAATGCAAATCCACCGTATTCGACGAGATGGTCCCAGAGCGCACCGTGAGACGTCACCTGGAAGTAGACGAATCCGGCGTTGAAAGGAATCTGCCGAGGCGGCACGGGCAGCGGCTGAAGCGGCAGCCCAGGTAGATGGGCACGAATCAGTTCAGCCAGACGATCGCTGGGACCGACCTTGCAACGCGCGGCGAATTGGGTGCTCAACTGGTCGGGCGTCAGATGGGCGGCGACAGCGAGCACCAGGCTTGCGAAGCCCTGAAGCTCCGCCGGCGCGATGCTGGCAACCTGCAAACCGTTGCCACGCCGTTCGAGCGCGATAGCCTGCGCGCTGCGGATCAGCGACTCGTTCAATAGTGCCTGGACATCTTCAGCCAACGCCTTGAACGACGATGCCGGGTCGATGTGGCGATACGGTGGATGTGCATGCGACCGGCGTGTGCCGGTCCGGACGAACGTCGACAGCTCCCCGGCGAGGGCGCGAAGCAGGATGTAGATCGTCTCCGGTGGCGTGTCGGGCACGTCGATCCAGTGGGTCATCACCGGATCGCAACGATTCAAGATCTGCAACAGCAGGAAGTCGGCCACTTCTGCCGCATCACCGGCCTTGCCTTCGTTTCCGCTCAAGCGCGTTGCCAGGGCCTCTGCCCGAAGCCGGCACAAGCCCTGTAGACGACCCACCCACTCGGTCAGCAGTGGGCTCGCGCCATAGCGTGTGACCGGAGGTGTGAATCGACTGTCGAGTACGACGCTTCCATCCGAGCGCAATGTCGTAACCCGAGCAACGGGAAGCCCGATCCATGCGTCCGTCAGTTCACGCTGCGCCAACAGCCTCAGGCGAAGCCCGGCGAGCTGGACCGTCCTTGCACCCTGACCGATGGAATTGGCATCGCGGAGCTCGGCGTCGAAGACCGCAAAACGCGCCAGCGAGGTGACCGACCCATGCTCGTCGTCAAACGATGTCTCCTCGCCATTGGGTGCTCTCGCAGCGATCGCCAGGTGGATGACCTGATCGAGATGCTCTGGAGCAATCGTGAGAGGGGCTGGCGGCGTCGCATGAGCGGGAAGATCGAAAACCGTCCCGTCCGGAAAGATACCTGCAGCGTCAGTCAGAACCAGCTTTCCGAGCGAGAGCGACTCGTTATCCAAATGGAATCTTTCGAAACCCCAGAAAAATGGCCCGCACGTCGACGCCCGTTTATGAGCCTGATATTCGAGATATCGCTCTTGCTGCTGAAACAATTGCGGACGCAGAAAAAGACCGTCGCTCCAGGCAACCTTGCTGTACCAGCTCATCCAGATCGTCCTGTAAAGACCGCTAAGGCGCCCAAGGTCCGCCAAGTCTCTGGAGATTTTTCAATTGCCATGGATCACACGCATTCCTTGACGCTGCAAGCGCACTGCAGCCTTCACTCTGTTGGCCGGTAGCGGCGCTCGATACCAGGCGCTCTCGGGTGCTGCTTCCACCTGCAGGACCGCACGCCAATCCGAATGCGCCAGATCCCGGTAGCCGGCAATCCACCCCAAAGCTTCGACATCCGGGTGAGACTTGCGGCGCAGAAGCCTTCTCTCGCCAGGCCGAAGCACAAATTCCTCCCGCGTCAGCATGTCGCTTCCCAAAGCGGTGCGGTCGCTTGAATTCAACGAGAAAAAGTCTGCCGACTCGAATGCGACGGAAGATCGCAGCTCGTACATACGTAGAAGAACTGGAGTGGCTCGCAACTTAGCATCGGGATTC
>JAKONL010000197.1 GCA_022701965.1 Burkholderiaceae bacterium
CGTCCTTGGACTGGATGTTGACGGCGGTCGCGGCCAGCTTCGACACGAAGTCGTCGCCCCCCTTCATCTCCTTGACGGCCAGCTTGATCGCCTGCGTGTCGTTCTTCAGGCCCAGCGCCTTGGCGTAGGCGGCGGCAGTGCCGAAACCGGCGATGCCGTAATGCGTCATGCGCTGGTACTGGGCGATGATCACGGCGTCGAGAACCGGACCCTTCTTGGGCGCTTCTTCGGTGGTGTGCTTGACGGCCTCCGCCACCAGGCCCTGCATGCCCTTGCAGTGCTCCTTCGAGACTTTCTCGCCCTGGGCAGCGATCAGTTCCTTGAGCATGCCGGTGTGCTTGGTAATGCCTTCGTGCGCCTTCAGCAGGCTTTCCTTGAGTTCCTTGTCTGCAGCCTTCGGTGTGATCTTCTTGATGCAGCGGAGCATCTGATCGTTCGCGGACCAGAGGTCCTTGAGTTCGTCGATGTAGAGGTCTTTGAGGTCTTCGGGTGCGGACATGGTTTTTCCTTTGATATCCAGTCATCCTGCATGTATTTGTTAACAGTCGACGTATCTTCTTTCGCCAGCGCGGCTGTAGGCAAATCTGCCCTGGCGCGGAACCGAAGCCGTGCGGCGGCAGGCGGCGTCCGACCTCCCTAAGATCGCGGCCATGTTTTCGCTGCCCCGCACCGCCACCGCGCCGTTCTGTCCATCGGAAGTCCAGGGCAGCGTCGTCGTCGAACCGTCGCTCCCGTTCCATCGCAAGCTCTGGCGCTATGCCGGACCGGGCCTGCTGGTGTCGGTCGGCTACATGGACCCCGGCAACTGGGCCACCGACATCGAAGCCGGCTCCCGCTTCGGCTATGGACTGCTCTTCGTCGTGCTGTTCGCGAGCCTCGCGGCGATGCTGCTGCAGACGCTGTGCGTGCGCCTGGGCCTGGTCGCGCAGAAGGATCTGGCACGGCTGTGCCGCGAGCGCTATTCGCCCGGCGTCAACCGCTTCCTGTGGCTGGGCGCGGAGCTGGCCATCGTGGCCTGCGACCTAGCCGAGGTGCTGGGCAGCGCGCTGGCGCTGCATCTGCTCTTCGGCGTCTCGGTCACCACCGGCATCGCCATCACGGCCTTCGACACCCTTCTCGTGCTGGGCCTGCAGGGCGCGGGCTTCCGCCGTGTCGAGGCCATCGTGCTCGGGCTGGTGACGACCATCGCGGCGTGCTTCGCCGTCGAGCTGGCGATGTCGCAGCCCAACTGGTTCGGCGTCGCGATGGGCTTCGCGCCGAGCCTGGAGCGCCTGCAGCAGCCCGGCGCGCTGTACCTGGCCATCGGCATCGTCGGCGCGACCGTGATGCCGCACAACCTGTACCTGCATTCGTCGATCGTGCGCACGCGCCTGTTCGCCGACACCGACGCCGCGCGGCGCGAGGCGATCCGCTTCTGCAGCTGGGACGCGATCGTCTCGCTCACGCTCGCGCTGCTGGTCAACGCGGCGATCATGGTGCTCGCGGCCAGCGCCTTCCACGCCGGCGGCTATCGCGAGGTCGCCAGCATCGAGGACGCCTACCACCTGATCGAGCCGCTGGTCGGCAGCGCGCTGGCGGCCACGCTGTTCGGCATCGCGCTGCTGGCGTCGGGCCAGAGTTCCACCTTCACCGGCACGATCGCCGGGCAGATCGTGATGGAGGGGTTCCTCGACATGAAGATCCCCTGCTGGCAGCGCCGCCTCATCACGCGCGCGCTGGCGCTCGGCCCGGCCTTCCTCGGCGTGTGGTGGCTGGGCGACGGCGGGATCGGCAAGATGCTGGTGCTCAGCCAGGTGGTGCTGAGCTTCCAGCTGCCGTTCGCGATCTGGCCTCTGGTGCGCTTCACGAGCGACCGGCAACTGATGGGCGTGTTCGCCAACGGCCGGGCGACCCGGGTGACGGTGTGGCTGCTGTTCGCCGCGATCGCGGCGGCGAACGTCTGGCTGGTGGGGTCGATGCTGGGCGGCGGCGCGTAGCGCTCAGGCGGCCATCTCCGCCGCCGCGAAGTCCACGAAGGCCCGCACCCGCGCCGAGCGCTGGTGGCGCTGCGGCCAGACCGCGTAGATGTCGGCGTCGGGCGTGCGGTAGGCGGCCAGCACCGGCACCAGCCGGCCGCTGCGCAGGTAGCGCGCGATGTCCCATTCGGCGCGCATCAGGATGCCGTGGCCGTCGAGCGCCCAGTTCACCGCGA
The DNA here is from genome assembly GCA_022701965.1 of Burkholderiaceae bacterium. Next base: position 2,192 of record JAKONL010000197.1, read on the forward strand.
TCTCGCCGTCGTTGGTGCTCAGCGTGCCACGCGTCCTGATGCTCTCGGTGCGCTGCGCCGCGCCGCGTCCGGACGTCAGGCGCCACACGCCGTAGGCCTCGTCGCCCTGGCGGATGCCGATGCACGAATGCCGCGCGAGGTCCTGCGGCGCCCTCGGCGTGCCGGCGCGGGCCAGGTAGGCCGGCGACGCGCACAGCAGCCGCCGGTTCGACGCGATGCGTTGCGCGATCACGCGCGCGTCGGGCGGCGCGCCGAAGCGGATGCAGACGTCGAAGGCCTCGTCGGCCAGCGCCGGCGGGTTGACCGACAGCTGCAGCTGCACCTCGACCTGCGGATGCCGGCGCGCGAACTTCGAGATCAGCGGCGCGACGTGGCTGCGCCCGAAGCCCAGCGTCGCGTTCACGCGCAGCAGGCCGCGCGGCTCGGCCTTCGCCTCGCCGAGCAGCTGGGTCAGGTCGTCGATCTCCGCGAGGATGCGGCGCGCGTGCTCGACGTACAGCTCGCCCTCGGGCGTGAGGCTCATGCGGCGCGTGGTGCGGTTGACCAGCGCCACGCCGAGCCGCGTCTCCATCTGCGCGAGCCGCTTGCTCACGGCCGGCGTGCTGATGCCGAGTTCCCGGCCCGCGGCGCTCAGGCTGCCGCAGGCCGCGAGCGTCGAGAAGAAGCCGAATTCGGCCGGCTGGATGGGCGTGGTCGTCGCCATGGGATTGTTGAACGCAGGTTAACGATGGATTGCCTTCGACCGCGATTCGGAGATCGCTCCAGATCCTACAGTGCCTCCTTCGTTCGACCACCCAGGAGACATCCACCATGAGTACCTACCGCATCGCGACCATTCCCGGAGACGGCATCGGCAAGGAAGTGATCCCCGCCGGCCGCGAGGTCATGCAGGCGCTTTCGGCCGCGTCGGGCGGCAGCCTGAAGTTCGAGTTCGAGGACTTCGGCTGGGGCGGCGACTGGTATCGCGCGCACGGCGAGATGATGCCGGCCGACGGCCTGGACGCGCTGCGCGACAAGGATGCGATCCTGTTCGGCTCGGCCGGCGACCCGCACATCCCCGACCACATCACGCTCTGGGGCCTGCGCCTGAAGATCTGCCAGGGCTTCGACCAGTACGCCAACGTGCGGCCGACCCGCATCCTGCCGGGCATCGACGGCCCGCTCAAGCGCTGCACGCCCGAGCAGCTCGACTGGGTCATCGTGCGCGAGAACTCCGAGGGCGAATACGCCGGCGTCGGCGGCCGCGTGCACCAGGGCCATCCGATCGAGGCCGCGACCGACGTCAGCATGATGACGCGCGCGGGCGTCGAACGCATCATGCGGTTCGCCTTCCGTCTCGCGCAGTCGCGGCCGCGCAAGCTGCTCACGGTGGTCACCAAGAGCAACGCGCAGCGCCACGCGATGGTGATGTGGGACGAGATCGCGGTGCAGATTTCCAAGGAGTTCCCGGACGTGACCTGGGACAAGGAACTGGTCGACGCCGCCACCGCGCGCATGGTCAACCGCCCGGCCACGCTCGACACGCTGGTCGCGACCAACCTGCATGCCGACATCCTGAGCGACCTCGCCGCCGCGCTGGCCGGCAGCCTGGGCATCGCGCCGACCGGCAACATCGATCCGGAGCGCCGCTATCCGTCGATGTTCGAGCCGATCCACGGTTCGGCCTTCGACATCATGGGCAAGGGGCTGGCGAACCCGGTGGGCACCTTCTGGTCGGTCGTGATGCTGCTGGAGCACCTGGGCGAACACGAGGCCGCGGCCCGCGTGATGCGTGCCGTCGAGCACGTGACGTCGAACCCGGCGCTGCACACCGGCGACCTCGGCGGCCAGGCGACGACCGAGCAGGTCACGCGCGCGGTCTGCGCGCACATCGGCGGCTGAGCCGAGCCACAAGAAGAACGGAGACAAGACGATGACGAATTCCTATGCCGTGAAAGCCTGTCTGATGGCCGTGGGGCTCGGCGCCGCAGCGCTCGTCGGTGCACAGCCCGCATGGCCGACGCGCCCGATCAGCCTCGTCGTGCCGTTCCCGGCCGGCGGCACCACCGATGTGCTGGCGCGCGCGCTGGCCGAGAAGCTGGCGCAGCGCCTGGGCCAGCCGGTCGTGGTCGAGAGCAGGCCCGGCGCCGGCGCCACGCTCGGCGCCGACCATGTCGCCAAGGCCAAACCGGACGGCTACACGCTGCTGATGGGCGCGGTGCACCACACCATCGCGACCAGCGTCTACAGGAAGCTGCCCTACGACTTCCAGAAGGACCTGGCGCCGATCACGCTGGTGGCGATGGTGCCCAACGTGCTGGTCGTGAACGCCGCGCTGACGCCGGCGAAGAACGTCGCCGAACTGGTCGCGCTGGCCAAGGCCGCGCCGGAGAAGCTGGCCTATGGGTCGAACGGCAACGGCACGGCACAGCACCTGATCGGCACGCAGTTCCAGGCCAGCACCGGCACCACGCTGCTGCACGTGCCCTACAAGGGCAGCGGGCCGCTGACCACCGACCTGCTCGGCGGCCAGATCGCCCTGTCGTTCGACACCATCACGCCCGTCCTGCAGCACATCAAGGGAGGCAAGCTGCGCCCGCTCGCGGTGACGACGGCCAGGCGCTCGTCGGTGCTGCCTGACGTGCCGACGCTTCAGGAGGCGGGGCTCAAGGACTTCGACATCGGCACCTGGTTCGGCGTGCTGGCGCCGGCCGCGACCCCGAAGGACGTGCTTTCGCGGTTGAGCGGCGAGATGGCGGCGATCGTCGCCTCGCCGGACTTCGCCCAGCGCATGGAGGCCATCGGCGCCGAGCCGATCGGCGGCACGCCCGACCAGATGGCCAGGCGCATCGACGACGAGACCGTCAAGTTCGCGAAGCTGGTGAAGGACGGCAAGGTCTCGGTCGACTGACCGGGCCTCGCCGACCGCGTCACTTGCCGAGCTCGGTCAAGGCGGCCGGCTTGATCTTGCCGCCCTCGACTGTCGCCACCACCGGATTCAGGAGGGTGCCGCCGACCGCGTCGATGCCCTTGAAGTCGCCCGCGTTGGTTTCCTTGGGCAGCTGCGCCAGCGCGTCGCCGATCTTCGCGCGGATGGCGGCCGCATCGGTGGTCGTGCCGGCCAGCTTCATCGCGCCGGCCAGCGCGTGCGTCAGCGTGTAGTTGTAGGAGGATTCGGTGGTCGGG
>JAKONL010000308.1 GCA_022701965.1 Burkholderiaceae bacterium
GCGTGACCACGCGCGTCGACGACGTCGAGGACGCGCTGCTGAGCGGCCGGCTCGACCGCAAGCGCGCGCGCCTGGGCGTGCTGCGCCGGCTGCTGGTGCGGCTGCAGCGCCTGCTCGCGCCCGAGCCCGCCGCCCTCTTCCGCCTGCTGCAGCACCCGCCGGCCTGGGTGCCGGAGGACGCGCTGCAGGAGCTGCGCGGCGCCAGCGAGGAGTTCTCCGTGGTGCTGCGCGACATGCAGGGCCTGCAGGAGCGCATCAAGCTGCTGCAGGAGGAGATCGCCGCCAGCGTCAACGAGGACAACAACCGCAGCCTCTACGTGCTGACGGTGGTCACGGTGCTGGCGCTGCCGATCAACATCCTGGCGGGCCTGTTCGGCATGAACGTCGGCGGCATTCCGCTGGCCCAGGACGAGCACGGCTTCTGGATCGTGATGGCCATGGTCGGCGGCTTCACGGCCGCGGCGGCGCTGATCGCGCGGCGCCGCCGCGACGACCGCTGAGGCACACACGCACGCCATGCCCGCCCTGCGCGCCGGGCTTGTCGCGAACGTGCTGCGTGCGGGGCAGCTTCGTCGATAAAATCGGCGGGTGCCCTCCTATCTCAACGCCGATCTTCACTGCCATTCCGTGGTCTCCGACGGCACGCTCACGCCCGAAGCCCTGGCCGAACGCGCCGCGGCCAACGGCGTCGAACTCTGGGCCCTCACGGACCATGACGAGGTCGGCGGACAGCACCGCGCCATGACCGCGGCGCATGCCAACGGCATGAAGTACCTGACCGGTGCCGAGATCTCCATCACCTTCGCCAACGAGACCGTGCACATCGTCGGACTCGGCTTCGACCCGGACGACGCGACCCTGCGCGCCGGGCTTCAGGCCACACGCGGCGGGCGCGGCGCCCGGGCGCAGGAGATGGCCGCCGGGCTCGCGAAGGTCGGCATCCACGGCGCGTACGAGGGGGCGCTGACCTTCGTCGGCAATCCCGAACTCATCTCGCGCACGCATTTCGCTCGCTTCCTGGTCGAAAGCGGCGTCTGCCGGGACACCCCCGAAGTCTTCCGGAAATACCTGACCGAAGGCAAGCCGGGCTATGTCCCGCACCGCTGGGCGACACTGCGGGATGCCGTGCACTGGATCACCGATGCCAAGGGCATCGCCGTGGTCGCACATCCCGGCCGCTACCGGTTCACGGCCAACGAGGAACATGCGCTCTTCACCGAGTTCCAGGCGCACGGCGGCCGCGCGATCGAGGTGGTGACCGGCAGTCACGCGCCCGCCGAGTACATCGAGTACGCCGAGAAGGCCATCGAATACGGCTTCGCCGCCTCGCGCGGCAGCGACTTCCACAGCCCCGACGAGAGCCACATGGATCTCGGCAAGCTGCCCTGGCTGCCCGGCACGCTGACGCCGGTCTGGGAACTGCTCGAAGACCGGATCCTGTGAGCGGCGTGCCCGAGGACGGGCCGCCGCGGGCCGAGAGGACCGTCACGCGCGACCGCGAGTCCGAACGGATCCTCGCCGGCATCGGGTTGGTGCTCGCGGCCGTGGCCTGCTTCGCATCGCTCGATACGGCGACCAAGATCTCGGTCGCCGCGGTGCCGATCCTGATGGGCGTGTGGTTCCGCTATGCGTTCCAGGCCGTCGCGACGACGGTGTTCCTGCTGCCGCGCCACGGCACCTCGCTGTTGCGCACCGGGCATCCCAAGTACCACGTCCTGCGCGGCGCCCTGCTGCTGACCACCAGCATCCTGGCGTTCCTGAGCCTGCGCTACATGCCGCTGCCGGAGTTCACCGCCATCGTGCTGCTCGCGCCGCTGGCGGTCACGCTGCTCGCTGCGACCGTGCTGAAGGAGCAGGTATCGGCGCTGCGCTGGACGCTGGTGGCCGGCGGGTTCGTCGGCACGATGGTGATCCTGCGCCCGGGCGGCGGCAGCTTCGGCTGGGCGGTCCTGCTGCCGGCGGGGCTGGTCGTGACCAATGCCTGCTTCCAGGTGCTGACCAGCAAGCTCGCGCGGACCGAGAACCCGCTGACCATGCATTTCTATACCGGCTGGGTCGGTACGCTGCTGGCGTCCTGCGCCCTGCCGTTCGTCTGGCAGACACTGCCGTCGTGGCAGCTGTGGGCGCTGCTCTGCCTGATGGGCTTCATGGGCACCGTCGGCCACTACTTCCTGATCCTGGCGTTCCAGCGCGCGCCGGCCTCCACGCTCACGCCCTATCTCTACGCGCAGATCGGCTTCGCGATGCTCGGCGGCTGGGTCTTCTTCGACCACGTGCCCGATACGGTGTCGCTGGTCGGCATGGGTCTGATCGCCGCCTGCGGCGCCACGGGCGCATGGCTGACCGTGCGCGAGCGTCGCGTGCCGATCGAACCCGCCGAATCCTGAAAGGAACAACGTCATGGCCCAGTTCTTCGAACTCCATCCCGACAATCCGCAGCAGCGGCTGCTGAAGCAGGCCGTCGCGCTGCTGCAACGCGGCGAGGTGCTCGCCGTCCCCACCGATTCGAGCTACGCGCTGGTCTGCCATCTCGACGACAAGGACGCCGTGGACCGCCTGCGCCGCATCCGGCAGGTCGACGACAAGCACCACCTCACGCTGCTGTGCCGCGACCTGAGCGAACTCGCCAACTACGCGAAGGTCGACAACCGGCAGTACCGGCTGCTCAAGGTCGCGACGCCGGGCCCGTATACCTTCATCCTCGAGGCGACCAAGGAAGTGCCCCGCCGCGTCAGTCATCCGCAGCGCAAGACCATCGGCCTGCGCGTGCCGGACCACAAGGTGCTCTGCGAACTCCTGACCCTCCACGGTGCGCCGCTGCTCGCGACGACGCTGATCCCGCCGGACGAGACCGAACCCATGAACGACGCCGCGGAAATCCGCGACCGCTTCGAGAAGCTGATCGGCGGCGTGGTGGACGCCGGCGCCTGTGCGTCGGAGCCGACCACGGTGGTGGACCTCACGCCGATGGGCGACGGCGGAGAGCCGGCGCTGATCCGCCAGGGACGCGGTGCGCTGTCGCTGCTCGGCCTGTAGCGCATTGCCTACCGAGAAATCGCCCTCGATGCAATGGCGTCTGAGACAATGAGTAAGTGGATATAACAAGCCTCGTCCAAACCGTCCTGATCTATGCGCTGCCCGTGATATTCGCCATCACGGTCCATGAAGCGGCGCATGGGTACGCGGCACGGTATTTCGGCGACGACACCGCCTACGACATGGGCCGGATGACGCTCAATCCGATCCGCCACATCGACCCGGTCGGCACCGTCCTGATGCCGCTGATGCTCTATTTCGCGACCTCCGGCGCCTTCCTCTTCGGTTACGCCAAGCCGGTGCCGGTGCAGTTCGGCAACCTGCGCCATCCCAAGCGCGACATGATCTGGGTCGCGCTCGCCGGTCCGGCCTCGAACTTCGCGATGGCGATCGGCTGGGCGCTGGTGCTCGTCGCGCTGGTCGCATCGGGCGTCGACGAAAGCTTCTTTCTCAGGATGGCGCAGGGCGGCGTGCTGGTCAACCTGGTGATGTGGGCGTTCAACCTGTTTCCCCTGCCACCGCTCGACGGCGGCCGCGTACTCGCCGGCCTGCTGCCGCGCGGCGGCGTCCAGACCCTGCTCGCGCGCATCGAGCCGTTCGGCTTTTTCATCGTCCTCGCGCTGGTGCTCGCCGGTGTGATCGGCACCTGGTGGCTGAGCCCGCTGATCGGCTTCGGCTCGCGGGCCATCGGCCTTCTCATCTCGCCGCTCGCCGCGCTGGCGCACTAGCCGGCCTGCTTTTCCATGACACAGCCTACCTCGACCACTCGCTTCCTCACCGGCATCACGACCAGCGGGACGCCGCACCTCGGCAACTATGTCGGCTCGGTGCGGCATTCGGTCCGCTTCAGCCAGCGCGCGGACGTCCAGAGCTTCTACTTCCTCGCCGACTACCACGCGCTGATCAAGGTCGGCGACCCGGTGCGCATCCAGCGTTCGACGCTGGAGATCGCCGCGTCGTGGCTGGCCTGCGGGCTTGATCCGGAGCGCGTGACCTTCTATCGCCAGTCCGACATTCCGGAGATCGCCGAGCTGACCTGGTTCCTGACCTGCGTCACGGGCAAGGGCATGCTCAACCGCGCCCATGCCTACAAGGCATCGATGGACCGCAACGTCGCCCGGGGCGAAGACCCCGACGCCGACGTCACGGCCGGGCTCTTCATGTATCCGGTGCTGATGGGTGCCGACATCCTGCTGTTCAACGCCCAGAAGGTGCCGGTCGGACGCGACCAGATCCAGCACATCGAGATGGCGCGCGACATCGCACAGCGCTTCAACCATCTCTACGGCGAGCATTTCACGCTGCCCGAGGCCGAGATCGACGAGGCCGTGGCGACCCTGCCGGGCCTCGATGGCCGCAAGATGAGCAAGAGCTACGACAACACGATCCCGCTCTTCACGCCGCGCGCGCAGCTGCAGAAACTCATCGGCGGCATCGTCACCGACTCGCGCATGCCGGGCGAGCCCAAGGACACCGAGGGCTCGGCGCTGTTCCAGATCTTCCAGGCCTTCGCCGACTCCGAGGAAACCGACGGCCTGCGCCGGCAGTTCGCCGAGGGCATCGGCTGGGGCGATGCCAAGCAGGTGGTGTTCGAGCGCATCGACCGCGAACTCGCACCGTTGCGCGCCCGCTACGAGGACCTCCTCGCCGATCCCGCACGCATCGAGGGCATCCTCCACGCAGGCGCGGAAAAGGCGCGAGCGCTGTCTCGACCCTTCATCGGGCGGTTGCGGCACGCCGTCGGTTTGCGCACACTGGGCTCGGACACCGGAAAGGGCGCGACGAAGTCGGCCAAGGTGGCCAGGCCCGCCTTCAAGCAGTACCGCGAGCGAGATGGAAACTTCTATTTCAAGCTGCTGGACGGCCAAGGTGACCTGCTGCTGCAGAGCCTCGGCTTCGCGACGCCCCAGGAGGCCGGAAAGGCGATCGGCGCCCTCCAGGCCGGTGGTGCGAGCGGACTTCCGGCGCTTCTGGCGCAATTGGAACCGATCGACAATTCAAGGATGCGGACGGTGGCGAACGCATTGGAGGCGCTCGCCCGGCCGACGAGCGACAACTGAGAGTTTTCCCGCAGCGGGTGCGGATCGCCGGCCCGTGCGTCCCCCCAGATTTTGAAAGCAGACCATGAGCATTTACGTTATCGATGATCACCCCCTGATGCGCGACGCCATCGTGATGGTGCTTCGCCGCCTGCGTCCTGCAGAGAACATCGTCGAGCTCGAGCGGCTCGACAAGCTGACGGCCGCCGTCAAGCAGCACGGCATGCCCGACCTGTTCTGCCTCGACCTGAAGCTGCCCGACACCACCGGCTGCTCCGGCGTCATCGCGGTCAAGCAGATCTACCCGGACGTCCCGATCGCCGTCTATTCGGCCTCCCCGGCCGCCGACATGGAGGAGGCCTGCATCGAAGCCGGCGCCGACACGTACATCGAGAAGTCCGCGAGCTCCGCTGAACTGACCGCCGCGCTGCGCGGTCTGCTGATGGCCGACAGCGAGGCCGAGGAGCCCGCCGCCGCATCGAGCAGCAAGCTGTCGAAACGCCAGACGCAACTGATCGCGATGCTCGACAAGGGCATGAGCAACCGCGACATCGCCTCCGAACTCGAAATCAGCGAACACACGGTCAAGGTCCATCTGTGGCGCCTGTTCCGGCGGCTCGGCGTCAAGAGCCGCACGCAGGCACTGCATCACGCCCGCAATCACGGCCTGCTCTCGGGCGCCTGACGTCGACGATCTCCAATCGAAAAAGGGGCCGTTCGACGGCCCCTTTTTTTGTTGTGGCGCATACCGCCCCGCCTAGCCGACCGCCCCCGAAATGCGAGTCTGCGCCTGGGACTCGTCGGCGTCGTTGAGCGCCACGCGGAACACGCTGCCGCGCCCGAGCCGCGAGCGCACGCTGACCGGATGCCCCAGCGCATGCGAGAGCCGTGCGACGATGGCCAGGCCGAGTCCGAAGCCGTCGGACGTCCCGGCGTGGTCGGCGACCTTGTAGAACTCCAGGAACACGTCGCGCAGGTGCTCGCGCGCGATGCCGATGCCGGTGTCCCACACCTCCACGCGCAACCCGTCGCCGGTCTGGCGGGAGGCGAGCAGCACGCCGCCTTCGGCCGTGTACTTGATCGCGTTGGCCAGCAGGTTTCCGAGCATGCGGCGCACCCGGATCGGATCGGTGAGCACCACGCCCCGCGTCGCATGGACACTGAACTTCAGTCCCTTCGCCTCGGCCACGGGGCGGTACTGGAGCTCCAGATCGTGCAGGAGTTGAGCGACGTCGACGCGCTCGATGTGCAGCTTGACCTGGCCAGAATCGATGCGCGCCAGGTCGAATAGCGAATCGAACAGTGCATTGACCGCATGGGTGGCACGCACGATCTTGGGCGCGATCTCCTGCACCAGCTCGGGCTCGTTGCGCAGCCAGTCGGCATAGAGCGACAGCGCCAGCACCGGCTGGCGCATGTCGTGCGCCGCACTGGCCAGGAAGCGGTTCTTCATCGCCACTGCGGAGACGGCCGCCTGGCGCTGCTGCGTGAGCGAGTTGATCAGGATGTGGTTGTGGAACAGCAGCTCGAAGCTGTTGCGCGCCGTCTCGTGGATGCGACGTCCCGAGCGCAGCAGCAGCCACCAGTGGAGCACCGGCAGCAGCAGGAAACCGTAATGGAAATGCGGACGCTGGAAGTCCATCTCGATCACGCGGAAGGCCACGGCGGCCATCATCGTGCTGAACAGGACGTTGACGTAGCGCCGCAGCAGCGGCGGATAGAGCGCCAGGCCGTTGAGCGGGAACGTCGCCACGCCCGCGACGATCAGCCAGCTCATGAACTGGTTCACGATCCGCGTGCGCTCGAAGAAGATCAGGATCGACAGGCCCCAGGCGAAGGCGCTGCCCGCCCAAAGATAGCGGTAGCGGTCGACGAACTGCTGCTGCGAAGCCGAATCCTTGTCGGCGTAGTCGCGGGTATAGACGCGTTCGCCCCAGACGCGACAGGCCGTGGCGACGGTTCCGACGACGAGCCAGAGGAACAGTTGCCAGCGCGGTACGTGCCCCCAGCTCAGGCTCACCATGGCCGGCATCAGCGCTGCGGCGAGCAGGTAGGAGCCGCGCGCGGCGCGCATGAGGCTGCGGATCAGTTCGCCACGAACCCACGGCTCCGCTTCGTCGGCTGTCGCGGGCGCAGGCGTCAAGCTCGCGAACGACGAGTTTCCCAACCCGACAAAGGACGAATTACCCTTCATGGCGCCAATCACCTCCCTCGATCAGGATGCCTGCCCCGCCGGGGGACAGCGGCAGGCGGCGGATCGCTTCGATCGTCACCATGGCAGGCGAGCCGGTCTCGTCACCCGACGAGGCGTTACAGAATGAATCATGAATGAGTGTCTCATACACACAACCAGACACTCGTTGCCGTCGTACAACGAAAGTTGCCTGATTTCCCACATTCGTTCCAGCCGGCTTCGGGCGGCGCAGGGCGTCGAAATGAGCGTCCATGAAGGCTCGATTTCAGAACCGATCCGCAATTCCCGAAGGACCTTCCGATGCCAGATCCTCGCCACGCCGGCGCGCAACCCCCTTTCGCCACATCCCCCCAGACGCCGCCGGGCCTCGAGTCGGACATGTCGCCCGCACCCGACTACGGCGAATCGTCGTATGTCGGCAGCGCCAAGCTCGAAGGCAAGGCCGCCCTCATCACCGGCGGGGACAGCGGCATCGGCCGTGCCGTGGCGATCGCCTTCGCACGAGAGGGCGCCGACGTGCTGATCTCCTACCTGCCCGAAGAAGAATCCGATGCCCAGGTCAAGCGAGGCCGTGGAACGTGCCGGTCGCCGGTGTCTCGCCATGCCGGGCGATATCCGGGAGGAAGCGCAGTGCCAGCGGCTTGTCGACGCAGCAGTCGAGAACTTCGGCCGCCTCGACGTGCTGGTCAACAACGCAGCGTTCCAGATGAGCCACTCGTCGCTCGACGAGATCACGGCCGAGGAATTCGATCGCACCTTCCGCACCAACGTCTATGCCAACTTCTATCTGAGCAAGGCGGCCGCCGCGTGCATGAAGCCGGGTTCCTCGATCATCAGCACCGCATCGGTCAATGCCGACAAGCCCAACGCCTCCCTGGTGGCCTACGCGGCGACCAAGGGCGCCATCCAGAATCTCTCCGGTGGCATGGCGCAGTTGCTGGCTGAAAAAGGCATCCGCGTGAACTGCGTCGCCCCGGGTCCGTTCTGGACGCCGCTCATTCCCTCCACCATGCCGCCCGACAAGGTGAAGGACTTCGGAAAGCAGACGCCCATGCAGCGCCCGGGCCAGCCGGCGGAACTGCAGGCCGTCTACGTGCTGCTGGCTTCGGACCAGGCGAGCTACATTTCCGGAGCGACGATCGCGGTGACCGGCGGCGTCCCGTTCATCTGACGACGGCGCAATGAACGCCTTCCAGACGGGTCCGGAATCGCGTCGTCCGATCCTTCGCGGCGCTTGCCTGCTGCTTGCGGCCATCGCGCTCTCGGCCTGCGGTCCCGCACCCAGCCCGTCGAACGTCGGGGCACCCGGCACCGAGAAGCGGGTGGGCACCTCGATACTCGAGACGGGCGCAGCGGTGCTGCAGGACAAGCCGCCGGTCGATGCACTGTCCACCTATCTCGACGGCTTCCACTTCTACGACGGGCGGATGAACGAGCAGATGGAAGCCCATCATTTCTGCGCGATCCTCAACGAGGATGTCGTCCAGTGCACCATCTTCGATGGCAATCTGAAGACGGCCAAGCTGATGGGCGTCGAGTACATCGTGAGCGCGCGGATCTTTGAGTCGTTGCCCGAAGCGGAGAAGTCGTTGTGGCATAGCCATGTCCACGAGGTGAAGTCGGGTCAGCTCGTCGCTCCCGGCATACCGGAAGCGGCGGAGCATGCGCTCATGACCAGGCTCGTGGGCACCTACGGGAAGACGTTCCACACCTGGCATACCGACCGGCAGGAAAATCTGCCGCTGGGCATGCCGCAGGTCATGATGGGCTTCACCGCCGATGGTCAGGTCGACCCGGCCATGGTGGCCGCGCGCGACGCACGCCTGGGTGTCGACAGCGCGGCGAAGCGCAGACAGCGCGACGACATTCCAGTCCCGGCGATCCTTCCGGGCGCGGACGCGTGGGCACGATCCGCGGCAACGCCCGCACTTGCACCATCGCCGGTGCATCCGCAGCATCGGCACTCACCCGCGTCCGTGCCGTCGCGCTGAAGGTCCGGCGCTCGCCTCGCCCGGCACGATGTGTTCGACGCACCTTCGACATCAGGGCTCCCATTCGCCCTCGTAGCCGTTCTCGAGCCGCCTGTCGAGCGTGAAGGCGGCGCTGATCATGGCGAGATGACTCAGCGCCTGGGGAAAGTTGCCGAGCTGGAATCCGCGCTGGTCCAGCTCCTCGGCATAGAGCCCGACATGGTTCGCGTAGCGCAGGCACTTCTCCATCTCGAGCTGCGCTTCGTCGAGCCGCCCCGCGCGGGCGAGGCATTCCACGTACCAGAACATGCAGGCGACGAAAGCGCCCTCCTGTCCGGGCAGGCCGTCGTCCACGCGGTAGCGCCAGAGCAGGCCGTCGTCCGCGAGTTCGCCGTGGATGGCGTCCAGCGTCGCCAGCCATACGGGATCGGTCGCCGAGACGAAGCGCATCAGGGGCATCATCAGCAGCGCACCGTCGACGGCTTGCCCTCCCCGCTCGCGCACGAAGTGGCCGTGCTCGGGATGGCGGAAGTTCGCCCAGATGTCCGCGTGGATCTCGTCGCGCAGTTCTTCCCAGCGCGGCACGGGTCCGGGCAGCGAGCGCTTGCGTGCGAGCCGGATGATGCGGTCCACCGCGACCCAGCACATCAGACGGGAATGGAGGAAATGGCGCGCGGGCCCGCGCACCTCCCAGATACCGGCATCCGCCTCGTTCCAGTGCTCGGCGAGATAGTCGACGGTCGCCCGCAGATGCATCCACACCTCCTGGCTGACCGCCGAGCCGTACTTCGTCATCAGGAACAGGCTGTCGACGCTCTCGCCGAACACGTCGAGCTGCTGTTGCCCGCGGGCTCCGTTGCCGACCTGGACCGGCGAAGCGCCGCGATAGCCCCGCAGATGATCCAGCGCGATCTCCTCGGACATCTCCGAGCCGTCGAGCGCATACATGATGGCCAGCGTGTCCGGCGTCTCGACGATGCGCGACAGCCAGTCCCGGAAGCCCTGCGCCTCGGAGCGGTAGCCGAGCCGCAGGAGCGCGTAGACGGTGAACGACGCGTCGCGCAGCCACGTGGCGCGATAGTCCCAGTTGCGCACGCCGCCCGGGCTCTCGGGCAGGCCGAAGGTGACGGCCGCGGCGATCGAACCATGCCGGTGCGAGGTCAGGAGCTTCAGTGCGAGCGCGGAGCGGTTGACCTGCTCGCGCCAGCGGCCGGCGTAGGTGGAGGAACGCGACCAGTCGCGCCACGCCTTGATCGTCGCGCCTTCGGCGCGGCGCAGATCCGACGTCGTCAACACCGACCGGTCGCTGTCGCACAGCACGATCCAGGCATCCGCTCCCTCCCGGACCGTGAACCGCGCGACCGCGGCACCGCCGTCCGGCGTCCAGCACATGTCGCCGTAGAGGTGCCAGTGTCCGGACGGGGCGTGGAACCGCACGCCGTCGCCGTCCTGCGCCACGTCGGGCGTCTCGCGCGCATAACCCGGGCGCGGCTCGCAACGCGCATGGATCTCGACGGAGCCCTTCGTGACGTGGATGCGGCGGACGATCGCCGGATGGAGGGCCACTTCGGAATGCGGCATGAAATCGACCACTTCGACGCTGGCGTCCGGCGTCAGCCAGCGCGTGATCAGGACGTTGGTCTCGGGCACGTACAGCTGCATCCGCCGTGCGTCGTGGAGCTGGGGCACGAGCGTGAACTCGCCGCCCCGCTCGGCGTCGAGCAACGAGGCGAACAGGCTGGGGCTGTCGAGGTCGGGCCAGCACATGAAGTCGATCGTGCCGTCCGACGCGACGAGCGCCGCGGTGTTCAGGTCGCCCACCACCGCGTGTTCGCCGATGGCGCGCTCCAGCGGTCGGGTCTGCGAAAGGTCGTTCGTGACAGCGTTCATGAATGATTCGTTTATCTCTGGAAATGGATGACTGCTCCGAACAGGGTGTCACAGGGTGACGCGGCCGTGCAATCGGCCTGCGGCGCGGCCGGCGTCCGACCGGTTGCCGACATGCCCGGCGCGACCCGCTCAGGGCGCGCTGGCGGTGAAGGCGATCTGGCCGGTGTAGACGCCGGCCGGGCGGCCGACGGCGGAGAGCGTGAAGGTCCAGGTCGCGGTGCGCTCGGTCACGAGGTTCTGCTGCGAGCTGCCGGCGACCGCCACCGCCGCCCCGGTGCCCGATCCGGACGCCGGCATCGGCGGCGCGGGCAGGTCGGGGTTGTCGGAGACGATCCCGATGTCGGTCACCGGGATGTTGTCGACCCCGCTCGACAGCGGCGCCGTCACCACCGTCCGCAGGCTCACCGCGCCGGCGTTGCTGCGCACCTCGACACCGACGGCGGCCCCCGTCGCGACCACGCCGAAGGCCGGCGCGCCGCCGTTCCACGGCACCGCGACGCCGTTGCCCGCGACCGCCGGCGTCGGCACCGGCGGGATCGAGGGAACGAGGGC
>JAKONL010000339.1 GCA_022701965.1 Burkholderiaceae bacterium
CACCGTCGTGCAGGCGGCGGCGGCGCCGGATGGCGGCTGGTCGGCGCTGGTGTCGCTGCAGGTATCCGCACCCGGGACCGGCGGACTGCGTGCCGGCTCCGCGACCGGCCCGGCCTTGCGCGTCGAGTCGCTGCCCTACGTGCTTCGCGACGACATCTGAGCGTCCGCTGCGCCGGCGCTAGAGCGTCTTGCGCATCTCGATGTGCGCGATGCCGGCTTCGTCGAAAGGCTCGCCGTGCGGCGCGTAGCCGGCGCGGCGGTAGAACGGCTCCGCGCTGCGCTGCGCGTGCAGCATGATCCCGGCATCGCCCCGCGCGCGCGACGCGTCCTCCAGCGCACGCAGCACGTCCGCGCCGATGCCGCCACCGCGCAGCGCGCGATGCACGGCCATGCGTCCGATGCGCCCCTGCTTCGGGCCACCCGCGACCAGCCGCGCGGTGCCGACGACGAGACCCATGCGGTTGCGCGCGACGGCATGCAGTGCGGTGGCGTCGTATTCGTCCCACTCCAGCGCTTCCGGAATCCGCTGCTCCCTGACGAACACCGCGCGCCGCAACGCGCCGGCCTCCCGGCCCAGTCGCTGCCAGTCACCGATCGCCACGTCGCAGGGCGGCTCGCCGGCCTCGAACGCCTCGACGACCGACCGGAAGTCCGGCGGCACGGGCCGCGAGGTCTGCGTCGCGGGATCGGCGAACACGTAGACCAGTTCGCAGTCCACGAGCCGTTCGGCGCCTCGGAACAGCACGCCGTCGAACACCATCGACGACGTGCCGATCCGCCGGCAGCGCAGTCCGACGTCGACGACGTCGTCCATGCGCGCCGAGGCGTGGAACTCGATCGTCGACTTCTTCATGTAGAGGTCACCGCCGAGCGCCGCCATCGATTCCGCATAAGGCAGCGCCAGCGCGCGCCAGTAGCCGGTGACGGCGCAGTCGGCATACATCAGGTAGTGCGCGTTGAAGACGATCCCCTGCATGTCGACTTCCGCCCAGCGCACGCGCAGGCGATGGAAGAAGCGGAAGTCGGCGCGAGCGGCGTGGTCGGCAGGGCTGGGATTCATGGCTGGAGGGCCTCCTTCATGGCATTCGCGGCATCGGCATGCGCCAGCAGCGCCTCGGGCACGGCACGGCCCATCTTGACGAATTCGTGGATCACGCCGCGGTAGATCTCCAGCGCGACCGGCACGCCGGCCGCCCGCAGCTTGTCGGCGTAGGCGATGCCCTCGTCGACCAGCGGATCGACCTCGGCCAGCCCGATCCAGGCCGGCGCGACGCCCTCGACGTCGTCGGCGTTCAGCGGCGCGAAGCGCCAGTCGTCGCGGTCGGCGCGGGTGCGGACGTACTGGCCGAAAAACCAGCTGACGAGCGGCTCGTCGAGCAGCGGCCCGCCGGCGTAGCGGGCATGCGAAGGCGTGTCCTGGTGGGCCGTCGTGCCGGGATAGAACAGCAGCTGCAATGCGAGCTTCAGGCCGGCGTCGCGCGCCATGACGGCGCACACCGCGGCGAGCGTGCCGCCGGCGCTGTCGCCGCCGACGGCGATGCGCCGGCCGTCGAGCCCCAGCGCACCGGCCTCGCGCGCGACGAACTGCAACGCGTCCCACGCATCGTCCGAGGCGGTCGGGAACTTGAAGGCGGGCGCGAGCCGGTAGTCGAGCGACACGACCGCGCAGCCGCTGCGCTGCGCCAGCACGCGGCAGAGCGTGTCGTGCGTCGCGACGCTGCCGACGGTGAAGCCGCCGCCGTGGAAGTACAGCAGCGCCGGCAGCACCGCGTGCGACGGTGCATACAGACGCGCCGGCAGCGGATGGCCGTCGCGCGCCGCGATGGCGAAGTCCTCGACCCGTTCGAGTGCGGGTTTCGACACCTCGAGCACGCCCGCACCCTTTTCGTAGGACGCCTTGGCTTCCTCGGCGCTCAGCCTGTGCAGAGGCGGATGCCCGGCGCGCGCCATGCGCGCGACGACGTCGGCCATGCGCGGCGTGAGCCCCGCCGTGGCCGCGGCTGTGCCCGGCGGGACAGGAGCGAGGGTTTTGGTCGTGGGCAAGCGGCTTTCCTGTTGCTAGATTCGAAGACTGGCAAATCGTACCCGCGCGCCTCGACGGCGCTTCAACCCTCCATCACCATGGCCCTCATCCAGTACCTGACCCAGATCCAGTTCGAGTTCGGCGCGATCCGCCTGCTCGCGGCCGAATGCGCGCGCATCGGCATCGACCGCCCGATGATCGTGACCGACGCCGGCGTGCGCGCGGCGGGCGTGCTGCAGAAGGCGCTCGACGCGCTCGGCGACATGCCGGTGACGGTGTTCGACGGCACACCGTCCAACCCGACCGAGGCCTCGGTGCGCGCCGCGGTCGAGGCCTACCGGGCCGGGCGCTGCGACGGGCTGATCGCGGTCGGCGGCGGCTCGGCCATCGACTGCGCCAAGGGCGTGGCGATCGCCGCGACGCACGAAGGTCCGCTCAAGACCTACGCCACGATCGAAGGCGGCTCGCCGAAGATCACCGAGGCCGTCGTGCCGCTGATCGCGGTGCCCACGACAAGCGGCACCGGCAGCGAGGTCGCGCGCGGCGCGATCATCATCGTCGACGACCACCGCAAGCTCGGCTTCCACAGCTGGTTCCTCATGCCCAAGGCCGCGATCTGCGACCCCGAACTCACGCTCGGCCTGCCGCCCAAGCTCACCGCCGCCACCGGCATGGACGCCATCGCGCACTGCATGGAGACCTTCATGTCGGGTGCCTTCAACCCGCCGGCCGACGGCATCGCGCTCGACGGCCTGGAGCGCGCCTGGGGTTCGATCGAGCGCGCGACCAGGGACGGCAGCGACCGCGACGCGCGCCGCGACCTCATGAGCGCGTCGATGCAGGGCGCGATGGCGTTCCAGAAAGGGCTCGGCTGCGTGCACTCGCTCAGCCACAGCCTGGGCGGCGTCGATCCGCGGCTGCACCATGGCACGCTCAACGCGCTGTTCCTGCCGGCGGTGATCCGCTTCAACGCGGGCGCGGAGTCGGTGCAGAAGGAGCAGCGGCTGCAGCGCATGGCGCGCGCGATGCACCTGGATTCGGCCGGCGACGTCGGCGAGGCGATCCGCGACATGGCCGCGCGTCTCGGCCTGCCCGGCGGCCTGGCCGAGGTCGGCGTGACGCCGGCCGTCTTCGAGCAGGTGATCGACGGCGCGATGGCCGACCACTGCCACAAGACCAATCCGAGGCTGGCGACGCGGGACGACTACCGCGAGATGCTGGCCGCCTCGCTCTAGGCCGACCCGGCCGGGCGCTCAATCGACCCTGACGCCAGCGGTGCGGATCACGGCGGCCCATTTCTTCGTCTCGGCCGCGATGAAGGCGTCGAATTCCTGCGGCGTGCTTCCGGCCGGAAACGTGCCCATCGCGTCGAGCTTCGCGCGCGTCTCGTCGCTCCTGATGATGCGCGCCACCTCGTCGGACATCCGCCGCACGATGTCCGACGGCGTGCCCGCCGGGGCGATCATCCCGGCCCAGGTGCTGCCGGTGAATCCGGCGAAGCCCTGCTCGATGAACGTCGGCACGTCGGGCACGACAGGCAGCCGCTTGTCGCCGGCCACGCCGATCAGGCGGATCCTGCCGGCCTTGGCCTGGTTGATGAGCCCGGTCGGCGCATCGAGGAACAGCTGGATCTGCCCGCCCATCAGGTCGGTCAGCGCGGGCACCGCGCCGCGATACGGGATGTGCGTCATGTAGGTCTGCGTGAGCGACTTCCAGAGTTCGCTGGTCAGGTGCGCGGCCGAGCCGTTGCCCGACGACCCGAAACTGATCTTTCCGGGATTGGCGCGCGCGTAGGCGATCAGTTCCCGGCCGGTCTTGAACGGCGCGTCGTTGTTCACGGCGGCGAGCAACGGCGAGATGCCCATCAGCGAGACGCCGACGATGTCCTTCGCCGGGTCGTAGGGCAGCTTGGGATAGAGCGTCGTGTTCGCCGAATAGGCGGCGATCACCACGCCGAAGGTGGTGCCGTCGGGGGCCGCCTTGGCCACCGCGTCGACGCCGATCAGGCTGTTGGCGCCGGGCTT
>JAKONL010000361.1 GCA_022701965.1 Burkholderiaceae bacterium
TGCCCGCCGACGCGCGGCGCGGCTTCCAGCAGGACCACGTCGTGGCCGCGCAGCGCGCAGACGCGGGCCGCTTCCAGCCCGGCCGGTCCGCCGCCGACCACCACCACCCTGCGCCGCAGCGGCGAGGCATCGACCTCGTGGGCGACCCAGGTCTCGCGGCCGGTGGCCGGGTTGTGGATGCAGGCCGCCTGGTGGCCGCGGCAGAACGAGGCGCCCACGCAGGGCCGGACCTCGGCCTCCCGGCCCTGGACGAGCTTGCGCACCAGGTGCGGATCGGCCATGTGGGCACGGGTCATTCCGACGAGGTCGAGCAGGCCGTCGCCGATCGCATGGCGGGCGGTGGCCAGGTCGGCGATCCTGGCGGCGTGGAACACCGGCAGCCGCACCTGCCTGCGGAAGGCCGCGGCCTTCTGCAGCCAGGGCGAGGAGGGCTGCGACATGGTCGGCATGTTGTCGGTCACGAGCGAGATGCCGGTGTCCATGCGCCCGTAGACGACATTGAAGAAATCGAACAGCCCCGAACGCTCCAGCACCGCCGCGGCACGCACGCTCTCCTCGAAGCTCGTGCCGTCCTCGACCGCGTAGCGGATGCCGACGATGTAG
This sequence comes from Burkholderiaceae bacterium, assembly GCA_022701965.1. Next base: position 604 of record JAKONL010000361.1, read on the forward strand.
TCGTCGCCGACCTGCCTGCGGATCTCCTCGTGGACCATCAGCACGAAGCGGCAGCGGTTCTCCAGCGAGCCGCCGAAACGGTCGGTCCGCAGGTTGATCGTCGGGTTCAGGAACTGCCCGAGCAGGTGGCCGCCGGCGAGCGTCTCCAGGCCGTCGAGGCCGCCGAGCTTGCAGCGCCGCGCGGCCTCGCCGAAATAGCGAACGACACGCTGGATGTCGCGGTCGGTCATCTCGCGCGGGATGGCGCGGTGCAGCGTCTCGCGCACGCCCGACGGCGCGATGGCCGGCAGCCACTGGCCGGCGTAGGGGTCGGCGCGCCGGCCCATGTGGGTGATCTGGCACATCAGCGCCGCGCCGTGGGCATGCATGCGCTGCGAGAACCGCTGCAGGTGCGCAACGACCTCGTCCGTGCCGATGTCGATCTGGCTGAAGACGTTGGGGCTGTCGATGCCGATGTTCGAGGAGCCGCCGAACATGCTCATGGCGATGCCGCCGATCGCCTTCTCCTCGTGGTAGCGCTGGTAGCGCTCCTGCGGAAAATCGTTCTCGGTCAGCGTGCTGGCATGGCTGGTGCTGATGATGCGGTTCCTGAGCTCCAGGTGCCGCAGCCGAAACGGCGTCAGCAGCGGGTCGTTCCGCCGTGCGCCGCCGGCGGCGCGCGCAATGGAGATGGTGTCCGGCGAGGCGTTCATCGTGGTCTTTCAGGCCACCCGTCCGGCTCGGAAGGGCGGGGATGGATCGGTCGCGCAATTCTGGGAAGTTCCGTCTCCGCCGTCGAACTACATTCGGGACCGTGACGACCAACATGATGTTATGACCGGCGACCGGACCACCTATCGATCGGCCCATGCGATGCGCGTGTTCGAGGCGGCGGCCCGGCACCTGAGCTTCACCGCGGCCGCGGCCGAGCTGCACGTCACGCAGGTCGCCGTCAGCCGCATGGTGGCGCGGCTGGAGGACGAGCTCGGCCTGCGCCTGTTCCTGCGATCGCGCACCGGCCTCCAGCTGACGGAGGACGGCGGCGTCCTGCAGGAGGCGGTCGCCGACGGCTTCTCCCGCATCGAGCGCGGTTTTCTCGAACTGCGACGCCGGCAGGCGCACCGCAACACCGTGACCCTGTCGCTCTCCAACGGGTTCACCTCGCACTGGCTGATGCCGCGCTATGTCGCGTTCCAGGAAGCGGTGCCCGGCATCAACCTCCGGTTCCAGTTGACGGGCGCGATCCTGCAGGGCGATGTCGACCAGGTCGATCTGGGGATGCGCATGCACGACCCGTCGCACGGTCTCCAGCACTGGGATTTCTGCCCGGAGGTGGTCCTGCCGGTCTGCAGCCCGGACTACCTGGCGCGCATGGGTGCGCTCGACGCGGCCGCTGATACGGGCGCGCACACCCTCATCCACCTGACCGCCACGACCCTGGACTGGGAAGACTACTGCGCCCGGTCTGGGCCGTCGTTCCAGAGAGCGGGGCCGGCGCTGGGCTTCTCGGACTCGGCGCTCGTGCTGCAGGCGGCGCTCCTCGGCCAGGGCGTCGCGCTCGGCTGGCTGTCGGCCGTCTCATACGCGCTGCGCAGCGGGCTCCTGGTTCCCGCGTCGGCCCGTGCCGTTCCTACGGCGCGCACCTACGACCTGGTCGCTCGACCGGGACCGCTGCGCGAGGAGGTCCTCAGGGTACGCGACTGGCTGCTGGACCAGATGCGGACCGATCTCCGGGGGGTCGGGAACAGGTACGGCTTCCTCCGGGCGCCGCCGCGTGTCCTGCCGCCGCCGGACCCCGGCCTCCACGGCTGAGAAGGACCTTCCGGCAGATCGGGCAGCGCCGACGGGCGCTGCATTCCTACGCGCGGTCTCCTCCCCCTGACCCAGGGTCCTGGTCTTTCTCTCGACTGAAAACGCCGATGTCCCCTGATTCCATGAAATACGGCGCCGTCCGGAAGATGCCCGATGCTTGATCTGGTCCAGTGGCCGGCGTTCGCGACATCGGTGGTCGCCGCCTGGCTGGTCGCCTCCACCAGTCCCGGCCGGCGCAATGCCGGTTTCTGGGTCTTCCTGGCGAGCAACGTGCTCTGGGTGACCTGGGGACTGCATACCCGCGCCTGGGCGCTGATCGCCTTGCAGCTGTGCCTGGCCGCGCTGAACCTGC
>JAKONL010000403.1 GCA_022701965.1 Burkholderiaceae bacterium
GAGCCCGAAAGAGGTTCAGGCGACCTGCGCCGACTGCCAGCCGGCGATCAGCGCATGCAGCGCCGCCGCGTCGGTGCTCGACTTGATCTGCTCGCGCAAAGCGGCGTCGCTGAGCAGTTCGGCGATCTCCGAGAGAATCTCGAGATGCTTCTGCGTCGCCGCCTCGGGCACCAGCAGGAAGATCAGCAGCACGACCGGTTGCTCGTCCGGCGCATCGAACCCGATCGGATCCGCCAGCTGGAAGACGGCAGCCATCGGCGCCTTCATGCCCTTGATGCGACCGTGAGGAATCGCGACGCCGTGTCCCAGCCCGGTCGAGCCCAGGCGTTCGCGGGCGAAGAGGCTGTCGGTGATCAGCGCCCTGCCGAGCCCGTGCAGGTTCTCGAACAGCAGTCCCGCCTCTTCGAAAGCGCGTTTCTTGCTCGTGGCATCGACGCTCACGAGGACTTGAGCAGGAGGCAGGATGGACGCGAGGCGATTCATGATGGGTGCGTAGCGAGGGCGATTATGCACATGCCTTACAAAAAGCAAAGGGCCACACACTGGTGGCCCGCAAGAGGAATTGCCCGGAGTCCGACTACATCAGGCGCTTGGGTGCGGCATGGTGATGATCCTGCAGCCGGTCCTTGTGTCGCACGACCTGGCGATCCAGTTTGTCGACCAGTTCGTCGACGGCAGCGTAGAGATCAGCGTGGCTCGATTCCGCGAACAGATCGTTTCCCTTGACGTGGATGTTGCATTCGGCCTTCTGGCGGCCTTCCTTTTCCTTCTGGTTCTCCACCGTGAGGATGACCTTCACGTCGACCAGTTGGTCGAAGTGCCGGGTGATCCGGTCCAGCTTGGTGGTGACGTAACTGCGCAGGGCGGGGGAAACATCGAGGTGATGACCGCTGATCGTCAAATTCATGAATGACCTCCTGGAATTGACGGTTGGAAAAGGCCGATGCCCCGGAATGAGGTTTCGGCCGGCTTGGGGAAAACGAAACTGTCGTGACGCCGGATTCACTATGCACAAGGCGTCACGGTATTGCAACCGGCCTACGGCAAGGCGCCAAAACGTATGAAATGTTCATCCGCCGGCGCCCTGCTTCAGCTATCGAATGGATAGCAGCCATCCGCCACCTCGCAACGCCTGGGCCGCCGAAGGACGGCGAACCGACGGGTCGGCCCTCGAACCGATCGACCCTGCCGCCTGCAGGGACGAAAAACTATCCGCTCAGCGCCAGGCCGCACGCATCCGTGCCAGAAGATCTATCGCCGCCGCGGGTGCAGGAACCCCGGGCGGACGGACCGGCGGCGGTGGCCAGATCTGGTGCTCGAAACGGGCAACGTCGGCTTCGGTGATGAAACGGCTGCGGCCTGCATACATGTGCCGGTCGCCACGGACGGCCTGCTGCGTGACGTAGAAGCGCTGAGGCACGAGGATGTGCAGGTGGTCGCGGGCGCGCGTCATCGCGACGTACAGCAGCCGGCGTTCCTCCTCCAGTTCCCGGGCGCCCTGGGCGATGTCCGCCGGCAGGCAGCCGTCGACCACGTTGAGCACGTGGACGGACGTCCATTCCTGGCCCTTGGACGAATGGATGGTCGACAGGATCAGGTAGTCCTCGTCGAGCAGCGGCGGTCCGGCGCGGTCGCTGGTCGCCTCGGGCGGGTCGAGCGTGAGCTCGGTGAGGAAGCGTTCGCGCGAACCGTAGCCCGCGGCCAGCCGCGCGAGCTGCTCGACGTCGCCGCGACGGACGCCGGCGTCGTCGTGCAGGCGTTCGAGGTGCGGCAGGTACCAGCGCAGCACGAGCTCCATGTCGGCGGGCCAGGCGAGCCCGGGGGCGCGCAGCGCGGCGTAGATGTCCGCGAAGCGCGCCCATTCCACCTTCGCGGCGGACGGCGGCACGAACGATGCGACGGACTCGGCCGGATCGGCGGCCACGTCCATCGCGTCGAGCAGGCGCGTGGCGGTCGCCGGCCCGATGCCCGGTATCAGCTGCGTGACGCGGAAGCCGGCCATCCGCCCGCGCGGATTCTGGGCGAAACGCAGCACGGCCAGCACATCCTTGACGTGCGAGGCCTCCAGGAACTTGAGCCCGCCGTACTTCACGAAAGGGATGTTGCGCCGCGCGAGCTCCAGCTCCAGCGCGGCGCTGTGGTACGAGGTGCGGAACAGCACCGCCTGCGATTTCAGCGCCAGGCCGCCCTCGCGATGCGCGAGCACGCGGTCGGCGACCCAGTGCGCCTGCTGCGCCTCGTCGGGCACCAGCACGAGCTGCGGCCGCCCGGCGGAGGGCTTGTCGGTCCAGAGCGTCTTGGCGTGACGCTCGGCCGCCGCGGCGATGACCGCGTTGGAGACGTCGAGGATCGGCTGCGTCGAGCGGTAGTTGCGCTCCAGCGTGACGATGCGCGTCTCGACCGGTGCCGGCCCGTCGGGCGTGGCCTTCGCGAACTGGCCGGGGAAGTCGAGGATGTTGCGCACGGTGGCGCCGCGGAACGAGTAGATCGACTGCGCGTCGTCGCCCACCACCGTGAGGCCTCGGCCGTCGGGCTTCAGCGCCGTGAGGATCGAGGCCTGCAGACGGTTGGTGTCCTGGTATTCGTCGACCAGCACGTGATCGAAGCGAGCGCCGACCTGCGCCGCCAGCGCGGGCTCGGCCACCATGCCGGCCCAGTAGAGCAGCAGGTCGTCGTAGTCGAGCACGTTCTGCTGCTGCTTGGCCTCGACATAGGCGCCGAACAGCCGCTGCAGTTCGGTCGCCCACTCCGCGCACCAGGGAAACGCCTGCTTCAGCACCTCGGACAGCGGCGCGCAGGTGTTGACCGAACGCGAGTAGATCGACAGGCAGGTGCCCTTCAACGGAAAACGCCGCGCCGTGCCCGAGAGGCCGATGTCGTGCCGCACCATGCCCATCAGGTCCTCCGCGTCGCCGCGGTCGTGGATGGTGAAGTTCTCCTGCAGGCCGATCTGCGACGCGTACTCGCGCAGCAGCCGCGCGCCGACGCCGTGGAAAGTCCCCGCCCAGGGCAGCGAGGGCGCGGCATCGGCGCGCAGTCCGAGCACGCGCGCGGCGACCTGCCCGGCGCGACGCTCCATGTCCTGTGCGGCGCGGCGCGAGAAGGTCAGCAGCAGGATGCGCTGCGGATCGGTGCCGCGCGCGATCAGGTGCGCGACGCGGTGCGCCAGCGTGCTGGTCTTGCCGGAACCCGCGCCGGCGATCACCAGCAGCGGCCGGTCGTCGCCGGCGGCGAGCGAGCCGTGCTCGACGGCCGAACGCTGCGCCTCGTTGAGGTCGGCGAGCGCGGCTTCGAGCCGCGCGGCCGGGTCGTTCGCGGCGGGAAGTTCGGCGGTCTGCATGAGCGTCGACTCTACTGGATGCCCGTCCAGTCAGCCACAAGTTCGTCATGGGTGCGGTGCCATAATCCCGCGTCGCTGCCACCGGAGATTCCTCGATGGAAACCCGTCCGTCCCGGCGGCTTTCGACGCCCGTACGAAGCGTCAGTCTTTCACGGGAGTGAGCCCACATGCTCAACATCTTCACGCTCGCCAACGGGCGCCTGGTCCAGGAAGAGATCGAGGCGCTCGAGGAGCTGTCGCAGTTCCAGCCGATCTGGGTCGACCTCGAATCGCCGACGGTCGAGGAGAAGCGTTGGATCAAGCAGTACTACGGCCTGTCGATCCCGGAAGACGCGATGGACGAGGACATCGAGGAGTCCGCGCGCTTCTACGAGGAAGACAACGGCGAACTCCACATCCGCAGCGACTTCCTGATCGACGACGAGGACGATCCGCGCTCGGTGCGCGTGGCCTTCATCCTGAACCAGCACAACGAGGAACTGCGCAGCCGCGGCGTGCTGTTCTCGATCCACGACGAGGACGTGCCGGTGTTCCGCCTGCTGCGCATGCGCGCGCGCCGCGCGCCGGGGCTGATCGAGGATGCCAAGGAAGTGCTGCTCAAGCTGTTCGACGCCGACGCCGAGTATTCAGCCGACACGCTGGAGAACATCTACGAGGAGCTCGAGCGGGCCGGCAAGAAGGTGCTCGAGGGCAACGTGAGCGACGAACTGGCCGGCGAGGTGCTGGGCGCCATCGCGCGCGAGGAAGACCTGAACAGCCGCATCCGCCGCAACGTGATGGACACGCGCCGCGCGGTCAGCTTCATGATGCGCAGCCGCATGCTCAACGCCGACCAGTTCGAGGAGGCGCGGCAGATCCTGCGCGACATCGAATCGCTGGACAACCATACGGCGTTCCTGTTCGACAAGATCAACTTCCTGATGGACGCGACGGTCGGCTTCATCAACATCAACCAGAACAAGACCATCAAGATCTTCTCGGTCGCGAGCGTCGCGCTGCTGCCGCCGA
>JAKONL010000409.1 GCA_022701965.1 Burkholderiaceae bacterium
ATCGTGTTGATCACCATCGGCTCGGTCACGGGCGTGTCGATCACGGCGCTGTTCACCGGCGGCCTGCTGCCGGGTCTCGTCCTGGGCGTCACGCTGTGCGCGCTGGTCTGGTGGCGCTACCGCCACGAGGACCGCTCCGGCGTCGTGCGGGCGTCCCGGTCCCAGGTCGGCAAGGCGCTGGTCGTCGCGCTGCCGGCGATCGCGCTGCCGTTCATCATCCGCGCGGCCGTGATCGAGGGCGTCGCGACGGCGACCGAGGTGTCCACCGTCGGCATCGCCTACGCGGCGGTCGCCGGCCTGCTGATCTACCGCCAGTTCGACTGGAAGCGGCTCTATCCGATGATGGTCGACACGGCCAGCCTGTCCGGCGCGATCCTGCTGATCATCGGCGCCGCGACCGCGATGGCATGGGGGCTGACGCAGTCGGGCTTCTCGCGCTCGCTGAGCGAGGCGATGGCCGCACTGCCCGGCGGCGCCCCGACGTTCATGGCGCTGTCCATCGTCGCGTTCATCGTGCTGGGCAGCGTGCTCGAGGGCATTCCGGCGATCGTGCTTTTCGGGCCGCTGCTGTTCCCGATCGCCAAGGCGGTCGGCATCCACGAGGCGCACTACGCGATGGTCGTGATCCTCTCGATGGGCATCGGCCTGTTCGCGCCGCCGTTCGGCGTCGGCTACTACGCGGCCTGCGCGATCGGCCGGGTCAATCCCGACGAGGGCATCCGGCCGATCGTGGGCTACCTGACGGCGCTGTTCGTCGGGCTGGTCATCGTGGCCTGCATCCCCTGGATATCGACCGGCTTCCTCTGAAGCGGCGACCCGGGCGAGCCAATGAAATCAAGCAACAGGAGAACGAGATGAGCCAGGACGAAGAGATGCGACGCGAAGGACGCGTCGCGGTGGTGACGGGCGGGGCGATGGGCATCGGTGCCGAGGTGGCCGCGCGGCTGGCCGCGGCCGGCTATGTCGTCTGCATCGCCGACCGCGACCTCGCGGCCGCGCAGGCGACCGCGGAGCGCCTGGGCGGCGCCGTCGGAACCGTCGCGCATGCGCTGCGCGTCGACGTCGGCGACCCGGCCTCCATCGAGGCCGCGTTCGCGCAGGTCGCCGAACGGTTCGGCCGCTGCGACGTGCTCGTCAATTGCGCGGGCATCGCCAAGGTGTTCCCGTTCCTGGACTTCCCCCTGGAGAACTTCGTCGCCACGATGAACGTCAACGTGACGGGCACGCTGCTGTGCAGCCAGCACGCCGCGCGCCTGATGGTCGCGAAGCGGTGGGGGCGCATCGTCAACATCGCCTCCGTCGCCGGCATGCGCGCCGTCGGCAGCGGCCGCACGGCCTACGGCACCTCCAAGGGCGCGGTCATCGCGCTGACGCGGCAGATCGCCGTCGAGCTGGCCGAGTTCGGCATCACCGCGAACGCGGTCGCGCCCGGCCCGGTGGACACGCCGATGACGCAGGTGCTGCACACGCCGGCCTTCAAGGCGCAGTACGCGGGAGCGATCCCGATGCGGCGCTACGGAACGACCGCGGAGATCGCCTCGGCCGTCATGTACCTGGTCTCGGACGACGCGTCGTACGTGTCCGGCATCGCGCTGCCGGTGGACGGCGGCTTCATGTCGGCCGGCGCGCCGGGCATCTGAGCCTCGACGGCTCGAGAAAGGAGAACGCAAGATGTTGCTGCAGAACAAGGTCGCGGTGATCACGGGTGGCGCCTCCGTGCGGGGCATCGGCTGGGCGACGGCCAGGCGCTTCGCCGAGGAGGGTGCGCGGGTCGCGATCCTCGACCTGGACGCCGACGCCGCGCGGGCGGCCGCCGCGGCCATCGGCGACGCGCACCTGGGCATCGCCTGCGACGTTCGCGACGACCGCCAGTGCCGGGCCGCGATCGACGCGATCGTCGAGCGCTTCGGCCGTGTCGACATCCTGGTGAACAACGCCGGCGTCAGCCAGTCGCAGCGGCTCATGGACAGCGAGCAGAGCGACTACGACATCGTGATGGACGTGAGCGTGCGCGGTGCGTACAACATGTCGCGCGCCGTCGTGCCGCGCCTGAGGGCGCAGCGCTCGGGCTGCATCGTCTGCATGGGATCGGTGGCGGCCCAGCGCGGCGGCGGCATCCTCGGCGGTCCGCACTACTCGGCCGCGAAGGGCGCCGTGCAGACGCTGGCGAAGGCCATGGCGCGCGAGCTCGGGCCGGACGGCATCCGCGTGAACGCCGTCGCGCCGGGCATGGTCGACACCGACCTGCTGGTCGGCAAGATCGACGACGCGGGCAAGCAGCGCGTGGCCGACGGCGTCCCGCTGGGCCGGCTCGCGCTGCCGGCCGACATCGCCGACGCCTGCCTGTACCTCGCGTCCGACCTGTCGAGCTACGTCACGGGCGTGGTGCTCGACGTCAACGGCGGACTGCACATCCACTGACGTCCGGCGCCGTCGCCGGAAGCGCTCACCGGAACAGCTTGAACGACACGGTGGGGTCGGCCGCGACACGTGCCTCTAGCGACCGCTCCCACTGCAGGTAGTTGGCCCACGCGCGGTCGCGCCGCTGCGGCGTCACCCGCATCACGGAGCCCCAGTCGTCCTCGAACGGCGTGAGCAGCTGCTCGGGCTTCCAGGCCTGTTCGGTCGGAAGTCCGGCATCGCGCCAGGCGCGCGTGCCGCCGTCGAGCCAGCGGATGTCGCAGCCGGGCCAGCGCGCGGCCGCGTTCCGCGCGACGACGCGCGCGGCGCGGCCGTCGGGCGAACAGAACACCAGGCCATGCGCCCGCGGATCGAGCCGCATCAGCGGTTCCAGCGTGAAGGGCAGCAGGTAGAGGGCGCCGGGCAGGTGTTGTTGTTCGAAGTCATCGCTCGGACCGACGTCGACGACGCGGATCCGGTCGGGCGCGTCATGCAGCAGCGTGGACAGCGCGGTGGGGGTGATGCGTTCGGTGTCGTCCGCACGAGGCCCTTCTTCGCGGCTGCCGGCGCGTGGCCACGGCGAGGGCAGTTCGCTGTCGAGGATGAAGATTTCCGCCTGCGCGAGTTGCACGAGCCAGAACGCGGTGACCGCCGCACGCAGGCGATGCGGATCGTCGAGCAGGACGATGCGCGCGTTGCGCGTCCCGATCAGCTGCTCGAAGTGCATCAGCAGCTGCCCGCCGGGCACCGCGCGGACATCCGGGGGCAATGTCCGGGCGGAAGACGACGGCCGCAGGTCGAAGACGTAGAGCGTGCGGTCGGCGCCCGAATGCATCGCCAGCAGCGTCTCGGGGTCGATCGGCGGCAGCGCGTGGTCGGCAATGAGCATGTCGGCGCGGCGGCGCAGTGCGTCCTCGGGCGCGTCCGGCAGATCGTCG
>JAKONL010000458.1 GCA_022701965.1 Burkholderiaceae bacterium
GAATTCCTCCACGGCCTGCGGTGCGCGATCTCGAGTGCTGGTCACGCCGCGGTCAGTTGGGAAGGAGGGGCACGGCCGGCGGTACTGCAGGTACGGGCGTCGCCGCCGACGCGTCGCCGACGCTGGAGGCGGGCCTCGAGGCCGTGGCAGGCGGGACGGAGCCTGCCGGCGAAGAAGGAGCGAGCTCGATACGCGGGCCTGGACGAGCACCGCCCTGGGAGGCGGGTACTGGCGCGAGCTTCTGTGCCGGAACCGGACGGATGGTGCCCGCCGCGCCCTGCGGGCGCTTGGCGGCGGAATCGGCAAGCCGCTGTTTCTCCGCGGCGGAAAGCGCCTGATAGGCCTCCCACTTCGCCTTTCGCTCCTCGACCGGCACCCGCTTGACTTCGTCGAAATTGAAGCGCGCCTGCTCGCGCTGCTGGCGGCTCAGGCCGACCCATTCAGTCATGCGACTGTGCTGAACGGCCCTTTCGGCCGGGGTCAGCTTTCCCTGGTTCTGCACGATCACCAACCATTTGCGCTTCTGCACTTCGCTCAGACCATCCCATTGCGAAGCGAGCGGACCCAGAGCCTTCTGCTGCTCCGCATCCAGATCACGCCAATGCAGGCGCGACCAGCCGGACTTGACCGCCGTGGGTTTCGCGACCTGCGCGCTTTTCGACGGCAGATCGGTTGCTGTCGTCTGGGCCAACGCACCGGGGACAGCGAACGACGCGATCGCGAGCATGACCCAGGCGCCGAGCCATCCAGTCCTTGGGCGGCCGCGAGAGCTGGAACAGGCCAGAACCAAAGGCACAGAAAAATGCATCGAGCGAGAGAACCGTTGCTTCAGCGTTGAGCGACGGCGTCGTTCTTCAAAAACTGCGCGAAGCCGGAATCGGCATAGGCGGCCGGGGGCAGGTCGTCCGTCAGCAGGGCCGAGTCGACCTCCGCGAGCTCGCTCGTGCGACGCTCGTCCTGCATCACGCTCACCGTGATCAACCCGGCGACCAGTGCGACCAGCGGCACGACCGCACCGAGACGCGTCCACCACATGCTGCCCAAGGTGGCCACGCCGTTGGCCGCGATCACCGCCGCTCTTGCTTCGGGCGCCAGGCGTCGACGCTCCACGGCCTGCAGGCGCGCCACGCGCAATCGCTCGCCGATATCGTGTGACAGGTCCTGCGATCCTGCCGACAGCCGAGCGGCCACGAGTCGGCCGAAGCGGTCTTCCGAAGAAACGTCGTGGGAGGTAAGTGAGGTGTTCATAGCGATATTCCCTTGGCCTTGAGCGCCTTGCTCAGCGCGTGGACGGCTCTCGAGCAATGGGTCTTCACGCTGCCTTCGGAACAACCCATCGCAGCGGCTGTTTCCGCCACGTCCATTTCCTCCCAGTAACGCATCAGGAAAGCCTCGCGTTGACGACCCGGCAAGGCTGCGATCTGTTCTTCGATCTCGTGGAACATCTGCGTGCGCCGGGTGGTGTCCTCGGCGCTCTCGGTTTCGCGAGTGTCGGTATTCGAATTGAAGTTCTCGAGCAGGTCGAAATCGCCCTCGTCGTCGGCCGACTCGAAATCGCTCAGGTTCGAAAACAGGGCCCGGCGCGTCTTCTGACGGCGGAACCAGTCCAGCGTGCAATTCGAGAGGATTCTCTGGAACAGCATCGGCAGCTCGTTCGGCGGCTTGTCGCCGTAGTGCTCCGCGAGCTTCATCATGCTGTCCTGCACGATGTCGAGCGCGGCTTCCTCGTCGCGCACGTGATAGATCGACCGCTTGAAGGCGCGTCTTTCGACGCTTTTCAGGAAATCGGAAAGTTCTTTTTCGGTAGCCAAGCGTGGGCAGCGCATCGCGGCGCCGGGTTGGTTTCGCTCTCGGGACGGGCGTTGTCTTCGCCGGCAATTATCGCACCCGCGATCTGGCTGAATCTCCGGCTCCCGAGCGGGGCTGCTGTCGATGTCATAATCCGCATTGCATTTCAAAAGGCAAACGGGTCACGGTCCGGCGGTGCATATAAGCCCGCTCATGGCTTTGGTCTCAAGTTCCGGCGCGGCCTCACGAGGGTTGGCAAGGAGCACCCCAGGTTTTTCGTTCCCGAAAAAACACTAAGGTTCATCATGGAAATCTCGAAGGCGGAACTCGCTTCCGCAGCGGCTGCACAGTCGGCAGCAGCAGCAAACAACCAATCGCAAGAGCTCATGGGCGCCGAAGTGCTGGTCAAGGCACTTCAGGCCGAAGGCGTTGAATATCTCTGGGGCTATCCCGGCGGTGCGGTGTTGTACATCTACGACGCGCTCTACAAGCAGGACACCATCCAGCACGTGCTGGTGCGGCACGAACAGGCTGCGGTGCATGCGGCCGACGGCTTCGCACGCGCGACCGGCGAAGTGGGTGTGGCGCTGGTCACGTCCGGGCCGGGGTTGACCAACGCGGTCACCGGCATCGCGACCGCCTACATGGACTCGATCCCGATGGTGATCATCAGCGGGCAGACATCGACGTCCTCGATCGGCACCGACGCCTTCCAGGAATGCGACACCGTCGGCATCACCCGCCCCATCGTGAAGCACAACTTCCTGGTGAAGGATGTGCGCGAGATGGCCGCGACGATGAAGAAGGCCTTCCACATCGCGCGCACCGGACGGCCCGGTCCGGTGGTCGTGGACATTCCCAAGGACGTCTCGTTCAAGAAGGCGACGTACACCGGCTATCCCGACAAGGTCGAGATGCGCTCGTACAACCCGGTGCGCAAGGGCCACGGCGGGCAGATCCGCAAGGCGCTGCAGTTGCTGCTCAATGCCAAGCGACCCTACATCGACACCGGCGGTGGCGTGCTGCTTGCCAATGCGAGCAATGAACTGCGCGTGCTGGTCGACATGCTCGGCTATCCGGTCACGAGCACGCTGATGGGGCTGGGTGCCTACCCCGCGAGCAGCCGCAGGTTCCTGGGCATGCTGGGCATGCACGGCACGGTCGAGGCCAACAACACGATGCAGAACTGCGACGTGCTGCTGGCGCTGGGTGCGCGTTTCGACGACCGCGTGATCGGCAATCCGAAGCATTTCGCGCAGAACGAGCGCAAGATCATCCACGTCGACATCGACCCGTCGGTGATCTCCAAGCGCGTGAAGGTCGACATTCCGATCGTCGGCGACGTGAAGGACGTGCTGGTCGAACTGATCTCGATGATCCGCGAGGCGACTCAGAAGCCGGACGCCGGTGCGTTGTCGGAGTGGTGGAACACCATCGAAGCCTGGCGCAGCAAGGACTGCCTGGCCTACGACCGCGGCAACAGGGACGTCATCAAGCCGCAGTACGTGGTCGAGACGCTCTGGAACATGACCAAGGACGCCGACACGTACATCACGTCCGATGTCGGCCAGCACCAGATGTGGGCGGCGCAGTACTACCGCTTCGACGAGCCGCGCCGCTGGATCAATTCCGGCGGTCTGGGCACGATGGGCGTGGGCATTCCCTACGCGATGGGCATCAAGCTGGCCAAGCCGGATTCCGAGGTCTTCACGATCACCGGCGAGGGTTCGGTGCAGATGTGCATCCAGGAGCTTTCGACCTGCCTGCAGTACAACACGCCGATCAAGATCTGCGCACTGAACAACCGTTATCTCGGCATGGTGCGCCAGTGGCAGGAGATCGAGTATTCGGGCCGCTACAGCCACAGCTACATGGACGCGTTGCCGAACTTCGTGAAACTCGCCGAAGCCTATGGGCACGTCGGCATGCTGATCGAGCGTCCCGAGGATGTGGAGCCGGCACTGCGCGAGGCGCGCAATCTTAAGGACCGCACGGTTTTCATGGACTTCCGTACCGATCCGACCGAGAACGTGTTCCCGATGGTCAAGGCCGGCGCGGGCATCACCGAGATGCTGCTGGGTACCGAAGGCATCTGATCCACCGCCGCTACGGCATTCCGTTCCCCCATCCCTCAACGACGAATCTATTGCCCGCCGAGCCCGCGCATTACCGTGCACGGGGGAGGGCGGCGAAAAGAGGAGTCCGCACACATGAAACACATCATTGCCGTCCTGCTGGAGAACGAGCCCGGTGCTCTCTCCCGCGTCGTGGGCCTTTTCTCGGCCCGCGGCTACAACATCGAATCCCTGACCGTCGCGCCGACCGAGGACCCGAGCCTCTCGCGCATGACGATCGTCACCGCTGGCTCGGACGAGGTCATCGAGCAGATCACCAAGCACCTCAACAGGCTCATCGAGGTGGTCAAGGTCGTCGACCTGACCGAGGGCGCCTACACCGAGCGCGAGCTGATGATGGTCAAGGTACGTGCCGTCGGCAAGGAACGCGAGGAGATGATGCGCATGGCGGAGATCTTCCGCGGCCGCATCATCGACGTCACCGACAAGAGCTACACGATCGAACTCACGGGCGACCACGGCAAGAACGACGCCTTCCTCGAAGCGATCGATCGCGGCGCGATCCTGGAGACGGTGCGCACCGGTGCGAGCGGCATCGGTCGCGGCGAGCGGATCCTCAGGGTCTAGGACGATGAATCGAAGCTCGGCCGCCGTCCGTTCGGGCCGGGCTTGTCGAAGTCCCCGCGCCAGCGGGGCCTGGATTGGGCCCGTCGACAGGCTCAGGACGAACGGCGCAACACCACTGCCTCCCAACAGAGCAATTATCTGGAGAACATCATGAAGGTCTATTACGACAAGGACGCCGATCTCAGCCTCATCAAGGGCAAGACCGTGGCGATCATCGGCTACGGCTCGCAAGGCCATGCCCACGCGCAGAACCTGAACGACAGCGGCGTGAAGGTCGTGGTCGGCCTGCGCAAGGGCGGTGCTTCCTGGCCGAAGGTCGAGAAGGCCGGCTTGAAGGTCGCCGAAGTGGCCGATGCCGTGAAGTCGGCCGACGTCGTCATGATCCTGCTGCCCGACGAGCAGATCGCCACCGTCTACAAGAACGACGTCGCGCCGAACATCAAGGAAGGTGCCTCGCTCGTCTTCGCCCACGGCTTCAACGTGCACTACGGTTTCGTGCAGCCGCGCGCCGATCTGGACGTGTGGATGGTCGCGCCCAAGGCGCCGGGCCACACGGTCCGCAGCACCTACACGCAAGGCGGCGGCGTGCCCCACCTCGTGGCCGTGCACCAGGACAAGACCGGCAAGGCGCGAGATCTCGCGTTGAGCTACGCCACGGCGAACGGCGGCGGCAAGGCCGGCATCATCGAGACCAACTTCCGCGAAGAGACCGAAACCGACCTGTTCGGCGAGCAGGCCGTACTGTGCGGTGGCGCTGTCGAACTGATCAAGGCCGGTTTCGAGGTGCTGGTGGAAGCCGGCTACGCACCGGAGATGGCGTACTTCGAATGCCTGCACGAGCTCAAGCTGATCGTCGACCTGATCTACGAAGGCGGCATCGCCAACATGAACTACTCGATCTCGAACAACGCGGAATACGGCGAGTACGTCACCGGCCCGCGCATCGTGACCGAGGAGACCAAGAAGGCCATGAAGCAGGTCCTGAAGGACATCCAGACCGGCGAATACGCGAAGAGCTTCGTGCTCGAGAACGCTGCCGGTGCACCGACGCTGATCAGCCGCCGCCGCCTCAACGCCGAGCACCAGATCGAGGTGGTCGGCGCCAAGCTGCGCCAGATGATGCCGTGGATCATGAAGAACAAGCTCGTCGACCAGAGCAAGAACTGAGGTT
>JAKONL010000470.1 GCA_022701965.1 Burkholderiaceae bacterium
CTCCGGGGACGAATTCGGTCTTGGGAAAGGATGGCGAGACGACCGGCAGTCCATCGGGTCCGACCTGCGCATGCGCGCCCGCGTGCTCGGTCCACGCGCCCTGGGTGCCGTGCGTCACGCCGCCCGAATTCCACCGCGAGTAGCTCCCGCCGCCGTTGATCAGCACCTCCTTCTGCGCCGTGATCGTGATGCGTTCGGCCGTCTGCGTGATCTCCAGCTTCGCCAGCAGATGGATGGCGTTCTGCAGTGCGGTCACGTCGATGTTCCCACCCGCCGCGACCAGCCGCATGCCGGCCTTCGCGGCGAACAGCCGGAGCGCCTCGCGCGCACTCGCGAGCAGGCTGCGCCCGGCGGAGATGCTCGTGTGCTGGCCGCTGGTGAGCGCCGTGTGGGCGCCGCTGGCGATGTGGGTGGAACCCGTGGCCGTGCTCGCGATGCCCGCAGCGCTGGCGAACACCAGATGCGGGCGCGACAGCTCGGGGAAGGCGCCATCCGCGCCATCACGGCTGCCGCTTCTCGTTCCGCCGTGGCTGCCCGCGATCTCCTCGTCCTGCTCCTTCAACACGCGCGCCACCGCCTCCTGATCGCCTGCGTCCTGCGCCGATGACTGAATGGCCGCGTCCGACAGCCGCAGATGCCTTTCGTGTGCCGATGCGAGCCGTGCCGCCGTTTCTGTCAGCGCCTTCGCATGGCCGGCGGCCCTGGTGCGCGCTTCGGTCGTCACCAGCATCCCGTCGCCCGCGCGCAGCACGCCGTGCGCGTCCGTGCGCAACTCGAAGCCTTCACCGCGCGCATCCTTTCGTCCGGCGTTGTCCTCGATGCGCGCGAGGCACCCCAGCGCGAGGCTCGAACCCTGGTGATCGCTCGCGAGCTGCACCTGGAGGCCGCCGGCCGTGTCGTCCATCACCATGTGGTTCGAGCGTCCCGCCGCACCGTTGCCGCCGTCCGCCGTCAGCTCGCGCGAGCGCAGGCCCGAGAGCGCCGACTGCCCCGGCAGCGCCCAGGGCGGCGGGTTGAGCGCGTTGTGCACGCGGCCGGTGCAGACCGGCAGGTCCGGGTTGCCGCCGATGAAGTCGACCAGCACCTCCTGGCCGATGCGCGGCAGCTGCACGGCCCCCAGCTGGTTGCCCGCCCAGGGCGAGCTCACGCGCACCCAGCAGCTGCTGCGCTCGTCGCCGCGGCCGGTGCGGTCCCAGGGAAACCGCACCTTGATGCGCCCGAGTGCATCGGTCCAGAGCGCCTGCCCATCGGGGCCGACGACCACCGCGGTCTGCGGGCCGGGGCAACGCGGTCGCGACGGCACACCCTCGGGACGCAGCGCCTCTCCCGGGGGATGCAGTTCGAGCTCGGTGCGCACCTGCCAGCGCTGGCGGCGCTCGTCGTTCGCTTCCAGGCGCTGGCTGTCCTGGGCCACGTCCTCGATCAGGAGGCTGGCCTCGATCACCAGGTGCTCGACGTTGGCGGCCTCCCTGGGGTGGCCGGCCAGGCGGAAGACGCCGCCCGGCACGAGGGCACGCAGGTTGCCGCGGGCTTGTGCACGCGCACCGGCAGTGCGCAGCGCCTGCATGCGCAGCAGGGCGAGCCGGCGACCCCGGGCATGCGGATCGTCGGACCCATCCGATGGCGATGCTCCGGTGGCGATGGGCGCCGCGCCCGCGTCGGGCTGCACCCAGTGGCTGTCGGCATGCCAGCGGTAGACCTCGCCGTCGGCCTGCGCGGTCGCCCGCGGATCGCCGTGGGCGACCGAAAGGTCCGCGCGCGGGCGCTGGTAGTCGTAGTCGCGCGTCGCGTAGCGCCCGCTCGCGAGCGTGCTGCGCGGTGTGAAGCCGTGCAGGTACTCCGCCTCGGTCTTCCAGCCGGGAGCGTGGTAGTCGACGCTGCGGTGGGCCGCGCTCGGCATCGGCCGGTAGGCACCCATCGCGTCCGCCAGGACCAGGCGGTGCACGCCGAAGGATTCGTCGTGCTCGAAGTGGTAGTTGATGCCCCACTCGGCGCACAACCGGGAGAAGAACGCGAAATCCGTCTCGTTGAACTGCGTCTGGAAGTCGCGTACCGGGTAGTGCTCGACGAGCCGCTTGTCCACCGCGAAGCCGTAGCCCGCGAGCAGCTCGTCGAGGATGTCGACCACCGTGCGGTCCTGGAAGATGCGGCAGTCGGTGCGCAGGGTCGCCAGGTGCAGCCAGGGCCTGAGCGCCAGGCGCACCTGTACATGGCGGCCTTCCTCGCCCCACAGGTGCGCCTCGGCGACGATCGCATTGATCCCGCGCACGCCAGAGTCCCGGGGGTCCGCCCCGTCGAGGCGGATGCGGCAGCCGATCTCGCGTCCGACCCAGGCGTCGAGGTCGACGTCGATCGCCTCCAGCGATTCGGGCGCCTTCAGGACCAGCTCGTAGGCGAACAGGGAGTTCACGCCTTCGCGCCCGCTCAGGCGCACCGCCTGCCAGCCGTGCGACTCAGGGCCCTCCGCCCAGCGCGCCTCCAGCGTGCGTCCGGACGCCGCGTCTTCCCGAGCCAGCATCGACATTCCTCCCTGTACGGAGCCCACCGGATGCGGGCGCGCGGGGAATTATGGGAAGTCGCCAGCCAGCAGCTTGCAGCGGGGAGCGGTGCAAAGTAGTACCGCGCGAGAACGCGGTCGCACCGCGCCTGACGTCAGCCGCAGCGCAGTGCGGACTGCCGGTCGCGCAGCCGTCGGCGCTCGGCCTTCAGGTGATCCTGGTCCTGGGCCGGGAGCGGCTGGCGGGCCGCCGAATCGATGGCGGCGACCTGCGCGTTCAGCAGCCCGCATTCGGCGGCAATACCCGTATCCGCACGACCGCCGTTCAGCGCGACATGCTGCTCGTACTGCGCGGCACTCTGCGCCGCCGCGGCATTGGCCTGGATCGATGCCTGACGCGCCTCGGAGGTCAGGCCGTCGGCGAGATTGGTGTCCGGTCGCACCGTGACGATGCTCTCGAAGGTGCCGGCGGGGCAGGGCGAGTCCGAGTAGCTCGCCGAGCCGGCATGCGACGTGCACCTCGATATCTGTTGCGCGCGCGGCTGGTTCGTCGACGGGGCTGCGGTCGCGGGCAGTGCGGACGGCGGCGACACCCACGTGTCGGGCATCGATCCGCCCACCGGCGCGGAGGCCTGCGGCGCCGCACGTCCTGGCGAGGAATGCCGGGCATCCTGCATCGCGGTCCAGACCGCCAGCGTGAGGAAGACGCCCACGGCCACGAGCAGCAGCGCGAGCACCCAGCGCGAAGCCCCGGCCGGGCGCAGCGCACGTTCCCAGGCCGTCATCGGTGCACGGGCCTCGTCCAGCCAGGACGCATCGGGCTCTCGGCTCATCGCGTACCCGGATCGGACAGCGCTGCCGAATGCCGTTTCCAGAACGTGGCATCGGGCAGCATCCCCGTTCCGGCCGCGGCGTTGTCGGCCATGTGGGCGGGCTGGCTGGTACCGGGAATCACGCAGGTCACGGCGGGATGGGAGAGCGTGAACTTCAGCAGCACCTGCGCCCAGCTGGCGGCGCCGATCTCCGCGGCCCAGCCGGGCAGCGGCCGGTCGCGCAGGCGGCGCAGCAGGCCACCGCCGCCGAAGGGCTGGTTGACGACGACGGCCACGCCGCGTTCGGCGGCCAGCGGCAGCAGGCGCTTCTCGACCTCGCGGTCGTCGAACGAATAGTTGATCTGCAGGAAATCCAGCCGCTCGGCACGCAGCACCGCCTCGA
Source organism: Burkholderiaceae bacterium (assembly GCA_022701965.1). The sequence continues at coordinate 3,713 of JAKONL010000470.1, forward strand.
CCTCGTCGAAGGCGGACGCGGTGTAGTGCGTGATGCCGGCATAGCGCACGCGGCCCCGTTCCTTCCAGTCGCGCACCGTGGCGAGCTGGGTGCGCCAGTCGACCAGGTTGTGCACCTGCATCAGGTCGATGCGCCGGGTGCCGAGCAGTTCGAGCGAGCGCTCCATCTGCGCGATGCCGGCTTCGCGCCCGCGCGTCCAGACCTTGGTCGCGAGGAAGGGCGCTCGCGCGGGCGGTGCGGCGGCGAGCAGTTCGCCGGTGGTCTGCTCGGAGCGGCCGTACATCGGCGAGCTGTCGATCATCGTGCCGCCGGCGTCGAAGAGCGCCTGCAGCACGCCCGCGAGGCGCGCGTACTCGGCGCTGGCGGGCCGGTGGTCGAAACCGATCCAGGTGCCGCAGCCGATCACGGGCAGCGCCTCGCCGGTCGAGGGAATGGGGCGTGTGTGCATGGTCGTGGTCGAAGGAGCGGCCTTCGTCGATGGCTGGCTGCGGGCGAGCGGCGGCATCGCGGCCGCGGCGACGAGCCCCGCACCCAGGCGCAGCAGGCGCGATCGCGTCATGGACGTGTTCATCGGGTCGGAGGCTCGGGAGCGAGAAGATCAAGCGTGAGCGGGTCGCGGCGGCCGGCGTAGAAGCGGTCGAGCACGTCCGAGAAGACCGCGCCGCCGGGTGCCTGCGGTTCCCGCGACGCGGCGGTCTCGAAGAGCGTCATGGACGAGCACAGCTTGAGGTCGTCGGGCGACCCGAAGATCTCGTGGGCACTCCTGCCCTGCACGCCCAGCACGATGCCGCAGCACTCCGCCAGACGCGGGCCGAGCACCGGATGGCGCAGGTAGGCGGCGGCCTCGGCGAGATCGGCCAGCCCGTAGTGCCGCGCCGTGGCGCTGCGCCCGAGCGCGCGCAGCTGCGGGAAGACGAACCACATCCAGTGGCTGCGCTTGTCGCCGGCCGCGAGCTCGGCGCGGACGGTGTCGTAGACCGGTGCCTGCGCGTCGACGAAGCGTTGCAGCGACGGGGTGTTCACGGTCGGGCTCCGGTGGAGGGCGGGGCCGTCTTCGAATGGGGCTG
>JAKONL010000224.1 GCA_022701965.1 Burkholderiaceae bacterium
TGCCGAGCGGCGACAGTTCGGTCATGCCCCAGCTGGTCTGCACGACGACGCCCAGTCGAGTCTCAATCCGGTCCATCAGCGCCTGCGGCACGGAGGCACCGCCGAGTAGGATGCGCTGCAACGACGGCACTTCGCCGCCGGTGCGGTCGAGATGGTCGATCAGCCCGAGCCATACCGTGGCGACGCCCGCTGTGACCGTCACGCGCTCGTCGTTGATCAGCGCCGCAAGGCTCGCGCCGTCCTGGTCGCGGCCCGGCAGCACAAGCTTGGCCCCGGTGGCAGGTGCAGCGAAGGCAAGGCCCCAGCCATTGGCATGGAACATCGGCACGGCGACCAGCACCACGTCGCGCGCGGTCAGCCCCAGAACGTCGGCATGGAGCAGGTGCATCGTCTGCAGATAGTTCGAGCGATGCGTATAGGTCACGCCCTTGGGCGCGCCGGTGGTGCCCGAGGTGAAGCACAGACCAGCGGGCGCATTTTCGTCGAACCCGCCCCAATTCATCGCCGTGCCGTGCGTGTCGAGCAGCTCCTGCTGCGTCCACACCCGAGTGCGGCCGGGGTCCAACGCGGCGTGCGATCGGCCTGGTTCGTCGAGCAGGACAATGTGCTTGATCGTCGGGCACGCCGCGAGCAGTTCGGCGACCAGCGGCTCCAGCCCGGGGCTGACCGCGAGCACGCGGTTCTCCGCCTGGTGGATCATGCCCGCCAGATGCACCGCCGACAGCCGCGGGTTGAGCGTATGACAGACGATGCCGACGCCGATCGCGCCGTACCAGCATTCTAGATGCGCCTGGCTGTTCCACGACAGCGTGGCGAGATGATCGCCGAGCCGCAATCCCAGCGCGGCGAGCGCACCCGACATCCGGTTCGCGCGCCCACGCAACGCAGCGTAATCGATCCGCCCGCCGCCGCCGGTCACCACTTCCACGTCGCCGTGCCATTTGGCGGCATGGGTCAGGAACTTGTCGAGCGTCAGCGCATAGGGCTGCATCGTACCGGGAATCATGCGGCGACTTTCGAATGCTCGCGTTTCAGCGCGCGGGCGAGCGCGAAATGCAGTGCGATGGCGATGAAATAGAACGGCACGAGCGTATAGAAGGCGAGCTGCAGGGAGTTGCCGGGATGGTCGCCCTTGAACCAGTCGCTCGCCATGCCGAGCCAGGTCGGCCCGAGCCCAAGCCCGATCAGGTTCATGATCAGCAGCAGCACCGCGCCCGCGAGCGTCCGCTGGCGCGGCGCGACCGCGTTCTGCACATACGCTACCGCCGGGGTGAGGTAGAAATAGTTGAGAAACGTCGGACCGATCAGGAACGCCATCGCCAGCGGCCAGGTCGGTGCCCAGACGAAGCCGATGAAGAACGGCACCGCGAGCAGCAAGGCGTAGCCCGGCATCATGCCGTACACCTGTGGGTGGGTGGCGGCGCGGCGATCGATGATCCGGCCCGACAGATAGATGCCCGCGCTGACCCCGACGGCCAGCACCATCGCATACCAGATCGCGACCTGATCGAGCGTCATGCCCTTCTCGCGCATCAGGAACAAAGTGGTGAAGCCGAGCGTGGCATAGGTGACGAACTGCGTCGCGCCCGCCGCCAGCGAGACTATAGTCAGCGTGGGGCGGGTGAAGAACAGCCGGAACGTCGCGCCGAACGAGGGTGCTTGTGCCGTATCGCCGACGACGCGCCCAGCGTCGGTACTGCCGCGTACCGGTTCGCGTACGAACGCCCAGACCGCCGCCGCGGCGATCAGCCCGGCCGCGCCGAGCAGGACGAACGCCAGCCGCCAGTCATACGCCGCGGCGATCTTCGCGCCGAACGCGACGCCGAGCGCCTGGCCAAGCGGCGGCCCGAGATTAAAAAGCCCGAGTGCCAGACCTCGCCGCTCGGTGGGAAAATAGTCCGAGATGATCGAATAGGATGGCGGCACGCCGCCCGCCTCGCCGATCCCGACACTCATCCGCGCCGCCGCGAGTTGCCCGTAAGAGTTTGACATCCCGCAGGCGATCGTCGCCGCGCTCCACAGCGCGCAGGCGATGGTAAGCACGCGCACGCGGTTGCCACGATCGGCGAGCCACGCCACCGGCACGCCGAGGATGCAGTAGAACAAGGCGAAGTACAGCCCGCCCAGCCGTCCGAGCTGACCGTCAGTGATGCCGAGTTCGTCCTGGATCGGCTTGGCCAGAATCGACAGCAACTGCCTGTCGAGGAAGTTGAGCACATATACGACGCACAGCAGCGCGAGCACCACCCACGCATATCGTTCGCCACCCGGCGTGGCGCGCGAGCTGCTGGCCGACATCAGAAGCTGCGGCTGACGCGCAGGCCGTACTGCCGCGGCGCGCCGGCGAGGCGACGGATGCCGTTGATGGCGCCGACATAATGCTGGTCGGTCAGGTTGGTGCCGAACCCGGCGACCGACCAGTCGCCGGTGGTTAGCGTCAGCTGCGCGTTGACAATGTTGCGCGCCTCCAACCGATCACCGAGCGCGCGGTTCTGGAACAGCGTGCCGAAGGTCGGCGCGATGTGCGCGTAGTCGACGCGCGGCGTCACTTTCGCCTCGCCGCCCAACGGGATGGCGTATTGCGCGCCGGCGCTCAGCGTGAACTTTGGCGCATAGGCCTGCTCGCGCCCGCTCAGGTTGATACAGCGCGCCGTGGCCGGGCCGGTATTGGGGTTGCAGATCAACGCCGCGCTGGTGCCGAAGCGCGGATCGATCGCGTAGAAGGTGCCGAGCTTCGAATTCGACACCGAGGCCGCGACGTCGAAGCCGAGTGCGCCGAAGCTGCCCTGGGCGGAGAGCTCCGCGCCGTATAGCTTGGTCTTGCCGGGCACGTTGAAGACCGACGAGATGCTGCGCTGATCGGGATCGACGATGCTGATCTGATAATTCTCATACTCGCTGTAATAGCCGCCGAGCTGCGTGCGCAGACGACCGTTCAGGAACGTGCCCTTGTAGCCCAGTTCGTA
>JAKONL010000618.1 GCA_022701965.1 Burkholderiaceae bacterium
CAGCCATGGTGCGCGCCCGGATTGCGGCTCGCATACGACCGGCGGCCGAGCTCGACCATCGGCAGCGCGTCCATGTCCGCGCGCAGGCCGACGGTCCGCGTGCCGGTGCCCGCGCGCAGCGTGCCGACCACGCCGGTACCGCCGATGCCTTCCTCGACCTCCAGCCCCAGCAGCCGCAGCGCGTGGGCGACGAGGCCGGCGGTGCGCGTCTCCTGGAAGGCCAGCTCCGGGTTGGCGTGGATGTCGCGGCGCAGCGCGACCAGGTCCGGCAGCAGGTCCGCGACCGGCGCGGCGATGTCGGCGGTCCGCACGGTCAACGTCCGGCGTCCACGGCGTCGGCGAGTTCGGCCAGCGTGTGGAAATGGAAGTCGGGCTCGGTATGCTTCGATTCGATGGTGCCGCCGGAGTCCTTCAGGCCGTGGCGGCGCTCGATCCAGCAGGTGGCGATGCCGAGCGACTTCGACACGCCGATGTCGTGGTACTGGCTCTGCGCGACGTGCAGGTTGTCGTCCTGCTTGAAGCCCCAGGCGCCTTCGTAGCGGCCGCGCGCGTAGGCGAAGTAGCGCGGGTCGGGCTTCTCGCAGAGCGCGTCGTCGCAGCTCAGCAGCAGGTCGAAGGGTTCGCCGAGCGTCGCGGCGAAGTGCGCGAGCGCCCAGGTCTGGGCATTGGTCATGGTGACCAGCTTGAAGCGCTTGCCCAGACGCTGGAGCGCCTCGACCGAGTCCGGGAACGCGGGCCAGCGCGCGACCGAATCACGCAGGCCGCGGGCGAGCTCGTCGCTGTCGGGCAGGCCCAGGCCCGGCGCGATCACGTGCCAGCAGCGCTCGAGATCGTCCGGATACCAGCCCGTGTTGCCGTCGGCGCGGGCGCGCCGGTAGGCACCGAGGAATTCGTCGTCGGTGACGCGCGTGTCGGGCACGGCCTCGCGCAGGTAGGCGAGCATGCCGCCCTCGAAATCGATCAGCGTGCCGACGACGTCGAACGTGAGAACCTTGAAGTCTTGCAGTTTGCGCAGCGGCATGGGGAAAGCTCCGTTGGAAGTGGCGACCAGCATAGGTCGCGACCTGCCGCGCGCGGCGTCGAAATGCGTCGCATCGCGGCACAGGATTTCGTTGTCGCCGCCGCGCCGGCATCTTCTTCGGCCGCGCGCACGGGTGCACCGAAGCGTGGCGTCAGTCCTCGAAGAACGCCACCGGCAGGCCCGGCGTATCGACACGCATCGCCAGCACGCAGCCCGAGGCCGGCAGCCGCGCGGCCTCCGCCTCGGGGCGTCCCTGCCCCGCGGTGGTGACGAAGAGCGTGCGCAGGTCCGCGCCGCCGAAGCACGGCATGGTCGGGCACTGCGCGGGCACCGGCAGCGCCGCGACCCGCTCGCCCGTCGGCGCGAAGCGCAGCAGCTGCGCGCCTTCGTACATCGCGACCCAGTAGTCGCCCTGCGCGTCGACCGTGGCGCCGTCGGGCCGCCCGGCATAGGGCTCGGGCGAGTCGGGCGTCCAGCCGTCCGGCTTGGCATCGAAGGCGCGGAAGACGCGTGGCCGCGTCAGGGTGTTGTCCTCGGCCGACCAGTCCCAGGCGCGCACGACATGCGCGGAGGTGTCGGCCCAGTACATCGTGCGCTCGTCGGGCGAGAAGGCCAGGCCGTTGGCGGTCGTGGCCTCGTTGGCCATGCGCGCGAAGGTCGGCGCACGCCCTTCGCCGGCGCCGCGGGCGTCGAGGCAGTGGAGCGTCGCGTTCGGCCGGTCCTTGGCCTCGTTGAGGTTGCCGGCCCAGAAGCGGCCGCGCGGGTCGCACTTGCCGTCGTTGAACCGCATGCTGCGGGTGTCGTGCCCGGCCGGCACCATGAGCGACAACGCGCCGCCCCATTCGCGCGCGCGGTAGATGCCGTCGCGCAGCGCGAGCACCAGCCCGCCGCTGCGCGCCGGCGCCATGCAGCCGGGCTCGCTCGGCAGTCGCCAGCGCTCCACCGGCGCGGCGCCATCGAGCGCGGTGCCGTCGATGCGCTTGCGCAGCACGCAGCGGTCCTTGATGTCGAGCCAGTAGAGCGCGTTTTCGCGGGGATGCCAGAACGGCGATTCGCCGAGCTGGCAGCGGCTGTCTGCGAGGGGAGTCCAGGTCATCGGCCCATTGTGCAGGCCGAAAAAAGACCCGCCGGCGCGGTGCGCCGGCGGGTCGGGCATCTCCGGAACCGCGGGCAGGGCCCGGCGGGGTTCCGGCGATGTCGTTCAGCGGTTGTAGGCGGTCTCGCCGTGCGAGGAGATGTCGAGGCCTTCGCGCTCTTCTTCTTCCGTCACGCGCAGGCCGAGCGTCAGGTCGGCGATCTTGAAGGCGATGAACGAGACCACGGCCGACCACACCATCGTGAGCACCACGCTCTTGATCTGGATCCAGACCTGAGCGCCCATCGCGAAGGTGTCGGGCGTCGCGCCGCCGGTGCCGCCCAGGCTCTGCGAGGCGAACACGCCGGTCAGGATGGCGCCCAGGATGCCGCCCACGCCGTGCACGCCGAAGACGTCGAACGCGTCGTCCGCGCCGAGCATCTTCTTCAGGCCGCTGACGCCCCAGAGGCAGACCACGCCGGCGATCAGGCCGAGCAGGATCGAGCCCATCGGGCCGACGAAGCCGGCCGCGGGCGTGACCGCCACCAGGCCGGCGACCGCGCCGGACGCGGCGCCGAGCATCGACGCCTTGCCGCGGTGCAGGCTCTCGCCCAGGCTCCACGACAGCGTGGCGGCGGCGGTGGCGAGCACCGTGTTGATGAACGCCAGGCCGGCGACGGCGTTGGCCGCACCCGCCGAGCCGGCGTTGAAGCCGAACCAGCCCACCCACAGCAGCGAGGCGCCGACCATCGTCAGCGTCAGCGAATGCGGCGTGAAGGCTTCCTTGCCGTAGCCCAGGCGCTTGCCGACCATGTAGGCGCCCACCAGGCCGGCGACACCGGCGTTGATGTGCACCACGGTGCCGCCCGCGAAGTCGAGCGCGCCGTCCTTGCCCAGCAGGCCGCCGCCCCAGACGATGTGCGCGATCGGCAGGTAGCTGAAGGTGAACTAGATCACCGAGAACAGCACCACCGCCGAGAACTTGGCGCGCTCGGCGAAGGCGCCCACGATCAGCGCCACGGTGATGGCGGCGAAGGTGCCCTGGAACGAGACGAACACGTGCTCCGGGATGGTCGTCAGCGCACCGAAGGTCTCGGTCGTCACGCCCTTGAGGAAGATCTTGTCGAGTCCGCCGAAGAAGTTGCCCTCGCCGGTGAACGCCACGCTGTAGCCGTAGATGGCCCACAGGATGCTGATCAGCGAGAAGATCACGAAGACCTGCATCAGCACCGACAGCATGTTCTTCGAGCGGCCCAGGCCGCCGTAGAACAGCGCGAGGCCGGGGATGGTCATCAGGATCACCAGCAGCGTGGAGGTCAGCAACCAGGCGGTATCGCCCGAATCGATCTTCGGCACCGGCGCCGCAGCGGGTGCCGCGGCAGCGGCGGGCGCGGCCGCGGGCGTGGTGGCCGCCACGGCGGCGGCACCGGTGGGCGACGGCGCGGACGCCTCGGCCGCCGGTGCGGACGCCGCCGCGGCGGGCGCGGTCTGCGCGAAACCGGAGACGCCGGCGGTGAGCACGCTCAATCCGAGCGCGAGTGAGACAAGCAGTTTTTTCATGTCGTTTGTTCTGGGTGGGCCTGGGGACTACCGGACGTTCGGCAGCGCGTCAGAGGGCCTCGCGGCCGGTTTCGCCGGTGCGGATGCGCACGACCTGCTCGAGGTTGTAGACAAAGACTTTCCCGTCGCCGATCTTGCCGGTGCGCGCCGCGCCCTCGACCGCCTCGATCACGCGCTCGACGAGTTCGTCGGCGACCGCCGCCTCGATCTTGACCTTCGGCAGGAAGTCGACCACGTACTCCGCGCCGCGGTACAGCTCGGTGTGGCCCTTCTGGCGCCCGAAGCCCTTGACCTCGGTGACGGTGATGCCCTGCACGCCGATCGTCGAGAGCGCCTCGCGCACCTCGTCGAGCTTGAAGGGTTTGATGATGGCTGTGACCAGCTTCATGGAAGTTCTCCTGGAGATGAAACGGATGGGCGTGCGCCGGTGCGCGGGCCGCCCTGTGTCTTTAGAGCGTCTTGTTGAGCGACACGATGGCGCGGGCCTTGTTGACGCCGCCGTAGACGCCCTTCTTGTTGGCGCCCTGCACGCCGCCGTACAGCGACAGTCCGGCACCGAAGTCGTAGACCACGCCCAGGCCGTAGTCCACGAAGTTCGGGCTGTTCACGCCGCTGAGCTCGAAGTTGTCCTTGGCGCCGCTGGAGAACCGCGTGTAGCCGAGCGCCGCCTTGAGCGTGAGCGAGGGCGCCACTTCCTGGGCGAAGGCGAGGTTGAAGTAGCCGGTGTTGCGGCCCTTGAAGCCCGAGCCCGAGTTCTCGCCGGCATAGCCGAAGTAGTCCTTCGAGACCGTGTGCGAGTACTTCAGCGTGAGCGGGCCGAAGGTGCCCGCGCCGTAGAGCTCGGTCGTGTTGCCGTTCTTGTTGCCCGGATAGATGTAGGTGAGCGCGCCCAGGTCCCAGCCGATGCCGCCGGCGGTGAACTTGTAGCCGCCGTACAGGTCGCTCTCGATGCCGTTGCCCGAGAGCCAGTTGACGCTGGAGTTCCAGTTGCCGACATACCAGCCGGTCTCGCCGAAGGCGTAGTCGAAGCCGCCCTGGATGGCCGGAGCCACCGTCTTGGTGCGGATGCCGCCGTCGCTCGCGAGCGAGTCCTGGTCCTGGCCGCGGAACTTGTAGTTGCTGGTGAGACCGACGTTCGCCGTGAGTTGCGCGCTGGCGATCATCGGCATGGATGCCAGGGCGGTCAGCGCAAGGGCCAGGGCGGTTTTACGGTGCATCATCGGTCAGCTCCTCGGGGGTTTTGAAGAAGGGGGGTCACCCTTCTCAAAGCAGGGAGCGTGCCAGAGCGAGCGGGTCCTGCTGTCACGGGAAACGCGACGCGAGTCGGCAACTCCGATTTGGTTTCATCAATTTCGAGGTCTTCGCCCGCAAACAGGCGCCGGACCTTCCGACCGATGGCGGACGCACCATCTTGGGGAGAAATAAAACAATGAGTCTGTCTTTGGTGCAAAGCCGCGCCCTGCTGGGGCTGGAAGCAGCCGCCGTCACCGTCGAGGTGCATCTTGCCAACGGGTTGCCGAGCTTCACGCTCGTCGGCCTGGCCGACGTGGAGGTCAAGGAGGCGCGCGAACGCGTGCGTTCGGCGATCCAGAACGCCGGGCTGGAATTCCCGAACAACAAGCGCATCACCGTCAATCTCGCGCCCGCCGACCTGCCCAAGGATTCGGGCCGGCTCGACCTGCCGATCGCGCTCGGCATCCTGGCCGCGAGCGGGCAGATCGAGGCCGGGCGCCTGGCGGGCTTCGAGTTCGCGGGCGAGCTGTCGCTCTCCGGCGGGCTGCGGCCCGTACGCGGCGCACTGGCCATGGCGCTCGCGCTGCTCACGCGGGGCACCGCCACACGCCTCGTGCTGCCGACCGATAGCGCCCGCGAGGCCGCGCTGGTGCCGGGCACCGAGGTCTACGGTGCGGCGCATCTGCTGGACGTCGTCGCGCAATTCCTGCCGTCGGGCAGTGAGGGCGGTGCGGGCGGCGTGGCGGGCATGCCGTCCGGCGGCGAAGGCTGGGTGCGCATGCAGCCGCCCGCTCACGACGATGCGGCGGCCTCGGCGTACCCGGACCTGTCCGACGTCAAGGGCCATGCGGGCGCCAAGCGGGTGCTGGAGATCGCCGCGGCCGGC
>JAKONL010000624.1 GCA_022701965.1 Burkholderiaceae bacterium
GCGGGGCCGGCGCTGCAGGACCTGATCGCCGGCAACGTCGACGTGATGTTCGACGGCCTGGGTTCGTCGGCGCAGCACATCAAGGCCGGGCGCATCAAGGCGCTCATGGTGGCCGGCGACAAGCGCAACCCCGCGTTTCCCGACGTGCCGTGCGCGACGGAGGTCGGTCTGCCCGACTACACCGTGACGACCTGGTACGGCCTCTGGACGCCGCGCGCAACGCCGGCCGACGTGCAGGCGAAGATCGTCGAGGACATGAGGAAGGGCCTGGCCGCCGACGACCTGCGCACCATCTGGGCCAGCAACGGCTCGGAGATTCCCAACGTCACGATGGCGGCCTTCGGCGGCTTCGTGAACACCGAGATCAAGCGCTGGGCCGCCGTCGTCAAGGCCTCGGGCGCCAAGCTGGAATGACCGACATGAGTGGATCCACCGACATGAAGAACGCCAACCTCTTTGCGGCGCTGCGCAGCGCGTTCCCGGCCGACCTCGACGCCGTCGCCGTCGAGACCGACGACGGGCTGTTCTATTCCTGGCGCGATCTCGACCGCGCGAGCGCCATGATCGCCAACCTGCTCGACGCGCTCGACCTGGAGCCGGGCGCGCGCATCGCCGTGCAGGTCGAGAAATCGGTCGAGGCGATGATGCTCTACCTCGCCACGCTGCGCGCCGGCTACGTGTTCCTGCCGCTCAACACCGCCTACCGCGGCGGCGAGATCGCCTACTTCATCGGCAACGCGGAGCCCGCGGTGGTCGTCTGCAGCAGCGCGAACGCCGACTGGGTCGCACCGATCGCGCAGGCCGCCGGGACGCGCCACGTCTTCACGCTCGACGACGACCGCACGGGCACGCTGCTGGAAGTCGCACTGCAGTGCAGCGACGTCCACGAGGTCGCGCACAAGGACGCCGACGACCTCGCCGCGATCCTCTACACCAGCGGCACGACCGGGCGCAGCAAGGGCGCGATGCTCTCGCACGCCAACCTGCTGTCCAACGCCGAGGTGCTCAAGGACTACTGGGGCTGGAAGAACGGCAGCGCGGGCGAGGGTGACGTGCTGATCCACGCGCTGCCGATCTTCCACGTCCACGGGCTCTTCGTCGCCATCCACGGCGCGCTGGTCAGCGGCGCCCGGATGATCTGGATGAACCGCTTCGACCCCAAGCGCGTGGTGGCGCGGCTGCCCGACGCGACCGTGTTCATGGGCGTGCCCACGCTCTACGTCCGCATGCTGACCGAGCCCGCGCTCACCGAAGAGAGCTGCCGCCACATGCGGCTCTTCATCTCCGGCTCGGCGCCGATGCTGATCGAGACCTTCAACGACTGGAAGGCGCGCACCGGCCACACGATCCTCGAGCGCTACGGCATGAGCGAGACCGCGATGCTGACGTCGAATCCGTACCACGCGGTGCAGGGCGAGCGGCGCGGCGCGACCGTCGGCTTTCCGCTGCCGGGCGTGAACCTGCGCGTGCGGGCGACGCCGGGCGCGGATGAAGCTGCCGATCCGGCGTCCGAGTCGCGCGACTGCGTGACCGACGAGATCGGCAACATCGAGGTCGCCGGGCCGAACGTCTTCGCCGGCTACTGGCGCATGCCCGAGAAGACCCGCGAGGAGTTCACCGCCGACGGCTTCTTCAAGACCGGCGACGTCGGCAAGATCGACGGCCTGGGCTACGTCACCATCGTCGGGCGCAGCAAGGACCTGATCATCAGCGGCGGCTACAACGTCTACCCGGCGGAGATCGAGAGCGCGATCAACGAGATGCCGGGCGTGGCCGAGAGCGCGGTGGTCGGCGTGCCGCATCCGGATTTCGGCGAGGTCGGCGTGGCGGTGGTGACCGCGCGCGGTGGTGCGACGGTCGACGCCGATGCGGTGCTGGCCGGGCTCAAGGCGCAGCTCGCGAACTTCAAGATCCCGAAGCGCTGCTTCGTCGTCGGCGAGCTGCCGCGCAACACGATGGGCAAGGTGCAGAAGGCGCTCCTGCGCGAGGAGCACAAGGCGCTGTTCGCCCCGGCCGCTACAGCACCTTGACGGCGCGTCCGATGAACTGGATCGGCCCGGTCGGCCGGTCGATCGGCGAGCCGTTGGCCGGCTCCAGCGTGAGCTCGAACAGCTGATCGTTCTCCAGCGGCGGCAGCTGCGCGATCGGCACGCGGACCGCGCGGCCCGGCGCGACCAGGCCGAGCGACACGGGCCCGCGCCAGCTGTTGCCCTTGGTCCAGAACTGCAGCGAGCGGCCTTCGGGCACCGGCGTGTTGCCCAGCGGGATCAGGCTCAGCTGTTCCGACGCGCCGCCCGCGGGGCGGTTTCCGGTTTGGACCACCCAGCCGGGCGACTTGTCCTGCGGTGCGACCAGCACGACCATGTACTGCGGCACCGACGGCGAGAAAGCACGCGTCACCAGCACCGCCGCGAGCACGGCCGCCATGGCGAATCCGGAGCCGGCGAGACCACGCCACAGCCGCAGGCTGTTCCACCAGCCGGCCTGCGGCTGTAGCGCGGCACGGCGCACCGGCGGCGCTGCGGCCGTCGCCGCCGCGTTCCGGGGCATCGAAGCGACGCTCCTCTCGATGCGACTCCAGAGCGCGTCCGAAGGCTGCACCGCAGGCGCGAGCGCGACCAGCGGATGCAGCCGCTCTTCCCATGCGTCGACTGCGGCGCGCAGCGGCGCATCGTCCGGAAGGCGGCGTTCCACATCCGCGCGCTGCGTCGCCGACAGCGTGCCGAGCACGTACTCGCCCGCCAGGGCGTGGATGTCGTCGTCGGGTCGCGAGACGCCGTCGTGCTCGCCGCTCATGCCATGCACTCCCGCAGCGAACGCATGCTGCGCTGGATCCAGGCCTTGACGGTGCCGAGCGGGTTGCCGGTGCGCCGGGCGATCTCGCCGTGCGAGCAGCCGTCGACATAGGCCAGCACGATGCACTCGCGCCGCTGGATGTCGAGCTGGTCGAGGCAGCCGTCGAGGCGTCCGAGGCCGACGCGCACTTCGCCCGCGTCGGCGCGCTCGTCATGCGCGGCGAGCGCCATGCCGTCCTGCAGCGCCATGGCGGATTCGTCGTCGACATGCACGTCGCGCGCGTGGTCGCGCACCCAGTTCAGGGCGGAGTGGCGGACCACGCTGTAGATCCAGCCGCGGCCCGCGCCGCGCGAGGCGTCGAAGGTCATGGCACGCTTCCAGATGCTGACGAACGCGTCGTGCACCACGTCCTCGGCAGTCTGGCGCTGGCGCACGATGCGCAGCGCAACGCCCAGGAGATGGCGACTCTCGCGCTCATAGATACGCGCGAGCGCCTGCCGGTCCCCCTGGGCACAGGCGAAGAGCGCGGCTTCATAGTCGAAATCTTCGGAGGGGGACAAGGCGGGGCCTGGCGGGATGGGGGAGCTTCGATGTTAGTCGAGCCGCCCCCGGACCCACGGGTCTCAGGACGCCTTGTAGAAGATGTAGTCGGCCTGGTACTTCACGGTCTGCTTCTGGCCCTTGGTCATGGGCGTGCACGGCGTGGTCGGTGCGATGCCGCCGGTCAGTGCGACGCGCTGGATGTAGGTCACGCCGGTCATCGCGCCGGAACCCATCGCCGGGTTGGCCTTGACGAGCTGGTAGGGCAGGCTGGTCGGGCCCGACGGTGCCACGGCCACCTGGGTCGCGGTCAGCTTCGAGCCGTCGTTCGATTCCCAGGTCGCGGGCGGGCCGTAGTACTTGCCGACCAGCTTGCCGGTGCGGTCGCTCAGCGTGGCGTTCGGACCGACGAACACCCATTCGGTCTGGCCGGGCATGGCGGCCTTGTCGCGGCATTCGTAGGTGATGTCGCCGGCGCCGACGGTTTCCATGGCGACGCGGTTGCCCGCCGGTACCTGGATGGTCGGCGGCAGGCTGGCCTGCGAGAACATCGGCATCGGCTTCGGTCCCATGTTGCCGCAGGCGACGAGGAGGGCGGCGGACGCGGCGACGGCCGAGACGGCGAGGGTGCGGAAGGCGTGGGGATGCATGAAAAGCTCCTTCGAGAGGCTGAGGACAGTGGTGAAAAGGTCAGCAGCAGGACGCTGCTGCCTGGTACTACCCGCCACGAAGGAATCTGGATGCAGCTGGATTCGAAAAATTTTCTTCGCCGTCCGCGTCGGCGCTTGTTGCGTGGGCGCCGACCGACGCAGGATGGATTCAGGTCGGCCGGACGCTGGCCGAGAACACGCGCACATAGTTGCCGCCGAGGATCTTGCGCACCTCCGGCACCTCGAAGCCGCGCGCGAGCAGCGCCTGCGCCAACAGCGGGAGGTCGCGATAGGACGAGAAGATGGACGGACCGACCAGTCCGCGCATGTCGCTGCCGAGTCCGACGTGATCGATGCCGATCGCATCCACCATCCGGGCGATGCCCGTGGCCAGCGACGCCATGTCGGGGAAGATCGAAGCGGGCGGCCAGACGCCCACGAGGCCGCCGGTGTCGGCGACCGCACGCGCATGGTCGCTCGACACCAGCCGGGTCCGGAACCGCAGACGCGATCCGAGCGACGTGTGCGAGAGCACCAGCGGCCGGGTCGTCGTGGCCGCGGCCTGCTTCACGAGGTCGTAGGTGCCGTGCGCGACATCGACGACGATGCCCAGCCGGTTGCAGCGTCGTACGACGTCGGCGCCGAAGGGGCTCAGGCCGTCGTGCTCCGTGGCTTCGGTCTGGATGTCGCCCAGCGCATTGACGCGGTAGTGGACCAGCTGCAGTTGACGCAGGGTCCAGTGCGTGAACACCTCGTCGACGCGCTCGATCGAGCCTTCGAGAAAATCGCCGCCCTCGGCACCGACGATGATCGAAGGGCGATCGCTGCGTGCGAGCGCGAGCGCATCGGCGTTGGCGATCACGTCGAGGCCCTGGGCCTTCGCGAGCTCGTGGATGCGCCTGAACGACCGTTGGCCATAGGCAAACAGCTCCCCGGGCTCCGGATCGCGAAACGGCCTGATCCGGCGGTCGGCGGTGACATGGTGAGTCGGCGAATCGGACACCGCCGCCAGGCAGATGACAGCCATCCCGCCCTCGTGCATCGGGCCGGCGACGGGAGAGAAGGCCTCGTCGCCGTCGACGCGGTGCACGCCGATGACGCCGCCGGCATGCGAATGCATGTCCACGGTCGCCATGCCTGCGATGGCGTCGCGGGCGTCCGCCTCGGAGACCTGTGCAGCAGGCTGTGACGAGGCCGGTCTTCCGGTGGTCCCGAGAGTGGCGAGCGCTGCGGCGTTCAGCAAGCCCAGCACTCGCCGTCGATCGAGCGAACCTGGCGAAAGAGCCCCGGTACGCGACGTCTTCGATCCGCCCATCTGCCACCTCCACGACCTTGCGAGGACGCGAAGCCTACCGTTCAGCCCAGTGCGGTGTCCAGCAG
>JAKONL010000023.1 GCA_022701965.1 Burkholderiaceae bacterium
CTCCTGGTGGGCAACGTGCAGAACACCGCCAGCCGCGTCGCGCGCACCACGTCGCAGGTGGAGAGCACCTCCACCGAACTGCTGGCCGCGTCGACCGAGCAGCTGCGCGAGATCCGCGAGACCGGCCAGTCGGTGCTGACCATGGCCGAGCGCATCAACGGCGTCTCGTCGCAGGCGCAGGAGTCGGCCACCGTGGCCCGCCAGTCGCTCAAGGCCGCGTCCTCGGGGCTGCAGGCGGTGCAGAACGCGATCGGCGGCATGAACTCGATCCGCGACCAGATCCAGGAAACGTCCAAGCGCATCAAGCGCCTGGGCGAGTCGTCGCAGGAGATAGGCGAGATCACCGAACTGATCTCCGACATCACCGAACAGACCAACGTGCTCGCGCTCAACGCCGCCATCCAGGCGGCGTCCGCCGGCGAGGCCGGGCGCGGCTTCTCGGTCGTGGCCGAGGAAGTGCAGCGCCTGGCCGAACGCTCGGCCGACGCCACGCGCCAGATCGCCGCGCTGGTCAAGGCGATCCAGACCGACACGCAGGACGCCGTCGGCGCCATGGAACGCTCCACGCAGGGCGTGGTCGAGGGCGCGCGGCTCTCCGACACCGCCGGCACCGCGCTGTCGGACATCGACCGCGTCTCGCGCCGGCTGGCCGAGCTCATCGAGCAGATCTCGCAGTCGGCGTCGCGCGAGGCCGACTCGGCCAACGTCGTGGCCGCCAACATCCAGCACATCTTCGCGGTCACCGAGCAGACCGGCGAGGGCACGCGCACCACGGCCCAGCAGGTGCGCGAGCTCTCGCGCATCGCCGAGGAGCTGCGCCAGTCGGTCGCGCGCTTCAAGATCGCCTGATGACTCCGAGTCCCAACGCCGAGCCGGCCGTCGTCGGCGAAGACCTGGGCCCGCTCGCCTGGGTGCTCGACGAGATCCGCAAGACGCTCGACAGCGTCGGCAAGTCCCTGCGGCGCCTGGTGCGCGAGCCGTCGGCCGCGCCCGCCGTGCCCGATGCGGAGGTGCTGCGCCTGGCCGGCCAGCAGCTCCACCAGACCGTCGGCGCGCTGACGATGGTCGGCCAGCGCGAGGCGGCGCGCGTGGTCGGCGCGATGGAGTTCGCCGTGCAGTCGCTGGTCGTCGAGCCCGTGCGCTTCGACGAGGCCGCGGTCCGCCGGATCGAGCGTGCCGGCTTCGCCGTCTCGGATTTCCTCGACGCGTCGCTGGCGGGCCGGTCGGTCTCCGCGCTCGCTCTGTTTCCCCAGTACCGCGACGTGCTCGAACTCGCCGGCAGCGACCGCGTGCATCCGGCCGACCTCTGGGACCACGAATGGCGCTGGGTCGACGTCGCGCCGCCGCCTGCACAGCAGCCGCTCGGCTACGACGCCGACGTGCGCGCGCGTCTCGATCGCGACGTGCTCAGGTTCGTGCAGGCCGGCGATCCCGAAGCCGCGCGGCGCCTGCACGTGCTGGCGCTCGGCCTCGCGAGCGGTGCCTCGGCGCCGCAGGCCGCGAATTTCTGGATGCTCGCCGGCGCGTTCTTCGAGGCCGTCGGCCTCGGCCTGCTGCCGGTCGACGCCTATGTGAAGCGCGCCGCGTCGCGCGTGCTGATCCAGTACGCGACGCTCTCGCGCAGCGACAAGGCGGTCTCCGACCGGCTCGGGCAGGACCTGCTCTTCTTCTGCGCCCAGGCCGTGCCGCGCCAGCAGGACGCGGCAGCCTCGCTGCGCGCCGTGCGCCAGGCCTGGGGCGTCGGCGTGCACGCGGGCGTCGACTACAACGTCGAGCAGTTCGGCCGTGTCGACCCGCTCGCGCTCGCGCAGGCCCGCAAACGCCTGGAGACGGCCAAGGAGATGTGGACCGCGCTGGCGGGCGGCGACACGGCGCGCATCGCGCAGGTTGCCGAGGCCTTCGTGCGGCTGGGCGACTCGATCGGCCGGCTGCATCCGCCGAGCCTGCCGATGGCGCGCGCGCTGAACGATGCCGTCGACGCGTCCCGCGAGGCAGGCATCGCGCCCGCGGTCGGGCTGTCGCTCGAAGTCGCGACGGCGATGCTCTACCTCGAGGCCGCCTTCGAGGATCTCGACCCGAACGACCGCCAGCTCAGCCTGCGCACCGGGCAGCTCGCCGGGCGCATCGACCGGGCGCGCGAGGGCGGGCGTTCCGAGCCGCTGGAGGCCTGGATGGAGGAGCTCTACCGCCGCGTCAGCGATCACCGGAGCATGGGCACCGTCGTCGACGAGCTTCGCAGCCACCTGCTCGAGCTCGAGAAGTCGCTCGACCAGTTCTTCCGCAATCCGCTCGACCCGACCTCGCTGCGCAACGTGCCGGGCCAGCTGACCCAGATGCGCGGCGTGTTCTCGGTACTGGGCTTCGACCAGGCGGCGCAGACGGTGCAGTGCATGCGCGAGAACGTCGACCGGCTGATGCAGGCCGACGCGCTGGACGTGGTGACCGCCGACGTCGACACGCTGGGCAACAACCTCGGTGCGCTGGGTTTCCTGATCGACATGCTCGGCTACCAGCCGGCGCTCGCCAAGCAGCTGTTCACCTTCGACGAGGCGGCCGGCGAACTCCGCTCGTCGATGGGCCGGCAGGAAGCGAACATCGCGGCACCGGCCGATGCCGCGGCACCCGGGGACATCCTCGGCGCGGAGACCCTGC
>JAKONL010000046.1 GCA_022701965.1 Burkholderiaceae bacterium
GCCGCGAAGCCGGTGGCCAGGACGATGGCGATTTTCTTCATGACTCAGCTCCTGAGAATGGGTGGTGTCGCCATCTTGGAACCGCCGCGTGAAGCCCGTGTAAGGCGCGCACGAAGCCTTGTGTCACACTGTTTCCTCCCGCTTTTCCGGCCCTCCTGCACATGACGAACATCCTCCGACTCATCGGAGCCCCCACGGACATCGGCGCCAGCGTGCGCGGCGCGGGCATGGGACCGGACGCCCCGCGCGTGGCCGATATCGCCGCCACCATCGCCAACCTCGGCTTCGGCATCGTCGACGCCGGCAACCTCGCCGGTCCGGCCACGCCCTGGACCGCGCCCGCCGGCGGCCTGCGCCATCTCGACGAAGTGGTGGCCTGGAACCGGGCCGTCCACGACGCCGTCGATGCGGCGATGCAGGACGGCCACATGCCCCTGATGATGGGCGGCGACCACTGCCTGGCGATCGGCTCGATCAGCGCCGTGGCACGGCACGTGCGGCAGCGCGGACAGAAGCTGCGCGTGCTCTGGCTCGACGCGCACACCGACGTCAACACCGACCTCACGAGCCCGAGCGGCAACATCCACGGCATGCCGGTCTCGTGCCTGCTCGGCCGCGGCCCGGCCGCGCTGACCGGCTGGAGCGGCGAGCCGGCCGCGCTGACGCGCGACGCGATCCGCTTCATCGGCATCCGCAGCGTCGATGCGGCGGAGAAGCAGGCGATCCGCGAGATCGGCCTCACGGTATTCGACATGCGCCAAATCGACGAGCACGGCATGCGCGACACGATGGCGGCCGCGCTGCGCGACATCGACGACGACACGCACCTGCATGTGAGCTTCGACCTCGACTGCCTCGATCCGGCCGACGCGCCGGGCGTCGGTACCGCGGTGCGCGGCGGACCGACCTACCGCGAGATGCAGTTGTGCATGGAGATGATTGCCGACACGCGCCGGCTCGGCTCGCTCGACGTGGTCGAGCTCAATCCGGCGCTCGACCTGCGCAACAGGACGGCCGAGGTGGCCGTCGAACTGATCGAGAGCATGCTCGGCAAGTCGACGCTGGCGCGGTGACATGACCCCGGGCGCATTCTGGAATGCTTCCTACGCCCGGAAGTGGCTGCGTGGAAGCAGCCTCCGATACCGTTGCGCATAGATTCGCCTTCCAGGTACAGCCAAGCCAAGCACCAACAGTCTCCATGGGATCCATCATCGACTCGACAGCGGACGAAGCGCAGGCGCAACAGGCGCCCCTGCGCATCCTGGTGGTCGAGGACGATCCGGATGCGCTGGCCACGACGGTCGACATGCTGCAGGCGCTCGGCCACTGGACGGCCGGTGTGAAAAGCGCCGAGGTGGCGCGCGACCGTTTCATCGAGGGCGCGTTCGACGTGTTGCTGACGGACGTCGGCCTTCCCGCCCTCTCCGGCATCGACCTCGTGGAAATCCTCCAGCCCTCGCACAAGCTGCGCGTGATCTTCGCGACCGGACAGATGCGCCCCGAAGCGCCGATGCCCGGCACGGTCTGGCTGCAGAAGCCGTTCGGACTGGACGAGCTCAGCGCGGCGCTGCGCGGCGCCGGAGCCAAGACGCCGACACCCTGATCAGCCGCGCGTGGACGACGGCGCGACCGGCGTCGGCAGCACGGGCTCGACCGGTGCGACGGGCGCACCGAGAACCGGCGATGCCGGTGCCACCGGTGTGACGATGGCTGGTTCCTGCGCCGCCTCGCCTGCCGTACCCGTCACCAGGAATCGATCGAGCAGCGCGAAGAACCGGTCATAGAAACGCTCGTCGGTCAGCGTCTCGCTCGCCACCTTGACCATCGCGTCGTCGCTCGAGGAGAACGGCACCGACAGCGACCCGAACGCGCCGACGCCCACGCTCGCCGAGTTGTTGATCTTCTTGATCCCGTAGCGGTCCTGCAGGGCGGTGACGAAGGCGATGGTGCGGCGCGCCGGGCCCTTCGTGTTGCCGCCCGCAGCGTCCTTCGCGCACACGACGCGGAACTCGACCTCGACATGCACCTCGGTCGCCGGCTGGAAGCTCTTGCGTCCGGTCACCAGTTCGGTGTTCGCGGCGCTCAGCAGATAGCCCTGGCTCAGCAGCGCACGGCGCGCCGCCTCGCAGGTCTGCGCCTCGCTCGCGCCGTAGCTGCGCGCGTGGGTGGTGGTCGAATCGAATTCCTCGGGGTCGTAGACGATGCGCTTCGCGGTGCCCGTGCAGGCGGCGAGCGCGGCCACGACGAGCAGCATCGCGACGCTGCGGCACGATCTCGGACGGGAGCAAGCCATGCGAGCGGAAACGAAGGACGGCGAGGACGGCAGGAGGGGCATGGCGGGAATTCTGACCGGCGAAGTACGAGAGGGTGAAGGACGAAGACGTACCGGCGAATGCCGGCGGCCGTTCGAGCAACCCCGCCCCGCGTTCGTTCCCGCGGATTCAGCCGGGCATCACCACGTGATGAGCGCGCGCGCGCGTCGCCGCGACGAGGCGCGCATTGGGCGCGTCGGTCCTTGCGACCCATGCGCGCGCTTCCTCGTCGCCGCGTCCGAACCGCCGATGACGCTGGATCAGACGCTCTTCGCGCACGGCGTCGTCGATGTCGACATACCAGACCTCGTCCAGCAGCGCGGCGACGCCGGCCCACGCGCCGGCGTCGTGCAGCAGGTAGTTGCCCTCGGTGACGACGAGCCGGGTCGTGGGCAGCACCGCGATCGCGCCAGCGACCGGTTCCTCGATCTCGCGCCGGAACTCGGGCGCATAGACGATCTCGCCGTCATCGCGCTGCGCGCGCAGGCGCTGCAGCAGCGCGACATAGCCGGCACTGTCGAAGGTGTCGGGTGCGCCCTTGCGATCAGCTCGCCCGAGCCGGTGCAACTCGACGTTCGCCAGATGGAAACCGTCCATCGGCACCACCTGCGCGGTCGCCCCCAGCCCGTCGAGCAGCGCTGCCGCCAGCGTCGACTTGCCCGCGCCCGGCGCACCGACCAGCCCGAGCACCTTGCGCCGTCCGTCGGCCAGCAGCGCCTCGATGCGCCGCCGCTCCTCGACGCCGATCACGGGTACAGGCCGCGTTCCTGGCGTGCCATCAGGATGCGCTCGCAGGCGACAGCGTAGGTCGCGGTGCGCAGCGTGATCTTGTGCTTGTCGGCGGTGTCCCAGATCTGGTTGAGCGCGTTCATCATGATGCGGTCCAGGCGCACGTTGATCTCGTCCTCGTCCCAGAAGAAGGACGAGAAGTCCTGCACCCATTCGAAGTACGAGACCGTCACGCCGCCGGCGTTGCAGATCACGTCGGGCACCACCAGCACGCCGCGCTCGGCCAGGATGTCGTCGGCGGCCGGCACGGTCGGGCCGTTGGCGCCTTCGAGCACCAGCCGGGCCTTGGTCTTCTTCGCACGGTCGGCCGTGATCTGACCTTCGAGTGCGGCCGGGATCAGGATGTCGCAGGCGACGTCCCAGAAGGCTTCGTTGTCGACCACGTCGCCGCCCTTGAAGGCGGTCGCGCCCTCGGCGTTCGCCACCGGGATCAGCGCGGCCAGGTCGAGGCCGTTGTCGTTCACGATGGTGCCGGTGTGGTCCTGCACCGCGACGATCTTCGCGCCCGCCTCGGCGAAGAGCTCGGCCGCGACCGAACCCACGTTGCCGAAGCCCTGCACCGCGACCCTGGCGCCGCGCAGGTCCAGCCCGAGCCGGCGCGCCGCCTCGCGACCGGTCACGAACACGCCGCGGCCGGTGGCCTTGACACGCCCGAGCGAGCCGCCCAGGTGCAGCGGCTTGCCGGTGACAACGCCGGTGGCGGTGCCGCCGACGTTCATCGAATAGGTGTCCATCATCCAGGCCATGATCTGGCCGTTGGTGTTGACGTCGGGCGCCGGGATGTCCTGCTGCGGGCCGATGATGATGCCGATCTCGCTGGTGTAGCGGCGCGTGACCTTCTCCAGCTCGTTCATCGACAGCTTCTTCGGATCGACGCGCACGCCGCCCTTGGCACCGCCGTACGGCAGGTTCACCGCCGCCGTCTTGATGGTCATCCAGGCCGACAGCGCCATCACTTCTTCCAGCGTGACGTCGGGATGGAAGCGCACGCCGCCCTTGCCCGGGCCGCGCGACATGTTGTGCTGCACGCGGTAGCCCTCGAAATGGGCGATGCTGCCGTCGTCCATCTCGATCGGCACGTCGACGATCAGCGCGCGCTTGGGGCGCTTGAGCGTCTCGGCCCAGCGTCCGAGGCCGCCGAGGTACGGGATCACGCGGTCGACCTGCGAGAGGTAGGTACCCCAGGGACTGTTGGCCGTGGGGTGGACGAAGGACAGCTTTTCGATCATGACGTTGGATCCCTGGTGGTGGAGCCCCGCACGATAGTCCGGCGCACCGGCCGTGCCAAGGGTTATGCGCGGCGCACCCGGGCGTTATGCCGAAGCGGTCATTCGCGCGGCGTCGGGGTCGACCGACTGCCGAAGATCGCGCTGCCCACGCGCACCATCGTCGCGCCCTCGAGCACGGCCGCCTCCAGGTCGGCGCTCATGCCCATCGACAACGTGTCGAGCGGCAAGCCGGCCGCCTGCAGCGACCGCAGGAGCGCCTGCAGCTCGCGATGCGGCATGCATTGCGCATCGAAGGTTGCCGCCGGCTCGGGAATGGCCATCAACCCGCGCAGCGTCACCCGAGGCAGTGCGGCCACGGTCTTGGCGGCTTCCGGGACCTCGGCTGGCAGGAAGCCGCTCTTGGTCGCCTCGCCGCTGATGTTGACCTGCAGGCACAGCTGCAGCGGCGCGAGGTGCGCGGGCCGCTGTTCGCTCAGGCGCTGGGCGATCTTCAGCCGGTCGATCGACTGCACCCAGTCGAAGTGCTCGGCGACCACGCGCGTCTTGTTGGATTGCAGCGGGCCGATCATGTGCCACTCGAGGCGCTCGCGCAGGTCGGCGAGCATGACGATCTTGTCGACGCCCTCCTGCACGTAGTTCTCGCCGAACGCGCGCTGTCCGGCATCGAAGGCCTCGCGCACGGCGTCGGCGCCGAAGGTTTTCGAGACCGCCAGCAGGCGCACGCTTGCGTCCGGGCGTTGCGCGGATGCGCAGGCATTCGCGATGCGGGACTGGACTTGGTGCAGGTTGGCGGTGATCATCGTCATAATCGTTGAAAGCGTATCAAAACGTCACAGAGGATTCCGTGGACATCACCCAGCTGCTGGCATTCAGCGTCAAGAACAAGGCCTCCGACCTGCACCTGTCGGCCGGCCTTCCGCCCATGATCCGCGTCCACGGCGACGTCCGGCGCATCAACGTCGACGCGCTCGACCACAAGGCGGTGCACGCCATGGTGTACGACATCATGAGCGACACGCACCGCAAGCACTACGAGGAATTCCTGGAGGTCGACTTCTCGTTCGAGATCGACGGCCTGGCGCGATTCCGCGTCAACGCGTTCAACCAGGCACGCGGCGCGGCCGCGGTGTTCCGCACGATTCCCTCGAAGATCCTCACGCTGGAGCAGCTGAGCGCGCCCAAGATCTTCGCCGACCTGGCGCTTAGGCC
>JAKONL010000059.1 GCA_022701965.1 Burkholderiaceae bacterium
CGTTTCACGGACCAGCGCAAGCCGACAGTCACGACAGGGTCGCGGCGACCGTTGCCGCGTTTCACAGGGCGCCGCTCGCGCTGGTGGGCAAGGTCGGCCGGCGCGAAGAGGTGGTTGCCGCCTGCGACGGCGCGGCCGCGTTAGGAATCACGATCGGGATGGCCGCGACCCATGCGCGTGCGCTGGTGTCCGATCTCGACATCCGACCGTCCGAGACGGAGGCGGATGCCGCGATGCTGAATCAGCTCGCGCTGCGTGCGGTGCGCCGCTGGTCGCCGATCGCGGCCGCCACGCCGCCCGATGGGCTTTGGCTCGACCTGACCGGTTGCGCCCATCTCCATGGCGGCGAAGAGCGGTTCTGCTGGCGTCTGCGCGCCTTTTGCCAGCGCGCCGGGTTCACGGCACGCGTGGCGGTCGCCGACACACCAGGTGCGGCACACGCCGTTGCCCGGTTCGGATCGGCCGACATCGCGATCGTCCCGCCAGGACGAACGGTCGAAGCACTAAGCGGTCTGCCGGTCGCCGCCCTGCGTCTCGCCGGCACGGCGCTTGTCGCCGCCCGCAAGTTCGGCTTCGAACGCGTGGCCGATCTCCTACCAGTTGCCCGCGGGCCCTTGGCACGCCGGCTTGGGCTGGCTGCCATCACGCGGCTCGATCAGGCTCTTGGCGCGGTGGCCGAACCCATCACGCCGCGTACCGACGAGGTCACGCCGATCGTCGAGCGCCGGCTGCTTGAACCGATCGTCACCGCAGACGCGATCGCGCAGGTGATGGAGGATCTGCTCGGCGACATGGCCGAGCTGCTGCGCGCGAAGGGGCTTGGCGTACGCTCGCTGCGGCTCGGTGGCCTACGTGTCGACGGCACCGAGCAGGTGGTGGCCGTCGGTACCTCGCGGCCGACACGCGAGGTCTCGCACCTGCTGCGGCTTATGAAGCTCAGGATCGAACGGATCGATCCGGGCTTGGGTCTCGAGCAATTCTATCTGGCGGCGCCGCACACCGAGCCACTCGACGCGGTCGATCTTGGTGCGGTTCTCGCCGGTGAGGTTCTCGTTCGCGATCCGGCCCGTCTCGTCGACGTCGTTGCTGGTCGCATCGGCGCAGACGCCGTGTTCCGGATCGCGCCGGTCGAGAGCCACGTGCCCGAGCGCGCCGTCATGCGGACCGACCCGGTGGTGGCACCCGCGGGTTGGCCAAAATGGCGGCGACCGACGCGGCTGTTGGCCAGACCTGAACCGCTGTGGGGCGTGATCGCGCTCATGCCCGATCAGCCGCCCCGACGGTTCGAATGGCGCGGCCGGCCGCACAAGGTCGTGGCTGGTGACGGCCCCGAGCGAATCCACGGTGAATGGTGGCGCCGCGAAGCGGAAGTATGGGCGGTGCGCGACTATTACCGCGTCGAGGACGAGACAGGCGGTCGCTACTGGGTGTTCCGGCGTGGCGACGGGTTCGTCGAGGACACCGGCGATCTCAGCTGGTGGATGCACGGCGTGTTCGCATGACCGACTATGTCGAACTCCAGGTCCTCACCCACTTTTCACTGCTACGCGGGGCGTCGAGCCCCGAGGAGCTGTTCGCAGCGGCAGCGCTGCTTGGCTATCCGTCGATCGGGGTCAGCGACATCGGCACCGTCGCGGGTGTGGTGCGCGCATGGGAAGCGCAAAAGGCGACGGGCGTTCGCTCGATCGCCGGCACGCGCGTCCATCTGTCCTGCGGCCGGCAATTGCTGCTGTACCCGACCGACCGCCCCGCCTGGTCGCGCCTGACGCGGCTGCTGACAGTGGGCAAGAAGCGCGCGGGGAAGGGTGGGTGTCTTCTCCACTGGCATGATCTCGGACCCTGGTCGGAAGGCATGATCGCCATCCTGCTACCGGTTGAGCCGGACGAGGAGAGCCTGGCGGCGCTCGCCGACCTGAAAACGGTCTATGGTCGTCGCGGTTATATGGCGCTGTTCCAGCGGCGCCGGCCGGATGATGCCGTGCGGATCGATGCGCTGGCGCGGCAGGCGGGCAGTGCTGGCGTTCGCGCGGTGGTGACAGGTGATGTCCTCTACCACGCGCCGGAAGCACGGCTGCTGCAGGACGTGGTGACGGCCGTGCGCGAGAAATGCACCGTCGACGAGCTCGGCTACCGGCGAGAGGTCAATGCCGACCGTGCGCTGAAATCCCCCGACGAGATGGTGCGGCGGTTCAAGGCGTATCCCGATGCTTTGCGCGCCAGCGTCGACATCGCGCGTCTGTGCACCTTCGATCTGGGCGAGCTGGCCTATCAGTATCCGCATGAGCGGCTGATCGACGGGCTGACCGCGCAAGAGGCGCTGCAGAAGCTGGCGGAAGACGCCGTCGACGTGATGTTCAACGGTGCGGTGCCGGCTGCCTATACCGAACAGATCGCGCATGAGATGCGGCTGATCGGTGAGCTTGGCTATGCGCCGTATTTCCTGACCGTCTACGCGATCGTCCGCGAAGCCCGTCGCCGGGGCATCCTCTGCCAGGGCCGCGGCTCGGCCGCCAATTCCTGCGTCTGTTTCGTGCTCGGCGTCACCTCGATCGACCCGATCAAGCACGAGCTGCTGTTCGAGCGCTTCGTCAGCGGTGAGCGCCGCGAGCCACCCGATATCGACGTCGATTTCGAGCATGAACGCCGCGAGGAGATCATCCAGTGGATCTATGAGACCTATGGCCGCAACCACTCGGCATTGACCGCGGTCGTCACTCGTTACCGGGCACGCGGCGCCGTGCGCGACGTCGGCAAGGCGCTCGGCCTGCCGGAGGACCTGACCTCGTCATTGGCCGGTCAGGTGTGGGGCTGGTCGGCGGAAGGCGTCGGCGAAAAGCAGGTCAACGAGCTGAACCTCGACATCGGTGATCGTCGCCTGCGCCTCACGCTCGAGCTCGCCCGCAAGCTGATTGGCGTGCCCCGCCACATGTCGCAGCACCCGGGCGGCTTCGTGCTCACCCATGACCGTCTCGACGATCTCGTCCCGATCGAACCTGCCGCGATGGAAGATCGCCAGATCATCGAATGGGACAAGGACGACATCGATGCGCTGAAGTTCATGAAGGTCGACGTGCTGGGTC
>JAKONL010000244.1 GCA_022701965.1 Burkholderiaceae bacterium
CGCAGCAGGAACGCACCGCCGAGAACCCACGCCGCACTCGCGATGATCCACAGCAGCGGCATCGGCCGCGCCAGCAGGCCCAGCCACCAGGAGAGCCCGCAGAGCGCGACCGTCTCGACGCCGAAGAAGATCGACATGCGCTCGCCGAAGCCGTTGAGCTTGCCCCACTCCCAGGCCGCGACGCCGATCGCCACGAGCATCACGACGGCGAACGGCACCGCCGACGGATAGAACAGTGCCGGCAACAGGATCGCCAGCAACACGATCGCCGTGATGATGCGTTGCTTGAGCATCAGGCCGTCTGCCGTCCACGCGCCGGCGGCACCTGCGCCGAGGTCTTGCCGAAACGCCGTTCCCGACCCTGGAAAGCCGCGATGGCCTCGTCCAGCGCCACCTCGTCGAATTCGGGCCATAGGCGATCGCTGAAGACCAGTTCGGCGTAGGCGCTCTGCCATAGCAGGAAATTCGACAGGCGCTGCTCGCCGCCGGTACGGATCAGCAGGTCGGGATCGGGCACGTGGGACAGCGCCATCTCCCGGTCGAGATTCTGTTCGCTCGGCACCTCGCCGCGTTCGGCCAGACGCATGGCGGCACGCGCGATGTCCCAGCGCCCGCCGTAGTTGAAGCAGACGTTGAGGACGAGCTTTCGGTTGTGCGCGGTATCCGCCTCGGCCTGCTGCAGACCCGCGAGCATCTTGTCCGACAGTCCGCCCCGCTCGCCGATAAAGTGCAGCTGGACACCGTCGGCGGTCAGCCGCGGAATCTCGCGGCTCAACGCGCCGACCATCAGATCCATGAGTCCCGAAACTTCCTCGATCGGGCGATTCCAGTTCTCCGAGGAGAACGCGAAAACGGTCAGCACCCCGACACCCCTGTCACCGCACGCCTTGACACACCGGCGCAACGATTCGACGCCCTGCTTGTGCCCGGCGACACGCGGCAGGAAACGCCGCGTGGCCCAGCGGCCGTTGCCGTCCATGACGACGGCGATGTGATGCGGCATTGCCGGCGTTGCGGCCATCAGACCGCCATGATCTCGGCTTCCTTGGCCACGATCAGGCGATCGATCTCGGCGATGTGCCGATCGGTCACCTTCTGGATCTCCGCCTCGGCGCGTTTCTGGTCGTCCTCGGACGCCAGCTTGTCCTTGACCAGCTTCTTGACCGATTCGTTGGCGTCGCGGCGCAGGTTGCGTGTCGCGATCTTCGCGCTCTCGCCCTCGTTGCGGACCAGCTTCGTCATTTCCTTGCGACGCTCCTCGCTCATCGCCGGAAGCGGAACGCGGATCAGGTCGCCCATCGACGCCGGATTCAGGCCCAGATCGCTTTCGCGGATGGCCTTCTCGATCTTCGCGCCCATGCCCTTTTCCCAGGGCTGAACGCTGATCGTGCGCGAGTCGAGCACCGACACGTTGGCGACCTGGCTCAACGGCACGGCCGAGCCGTAGTAGTCGACGTGCACCGAGTCGAGCAGCGCCGAATTGGCGCGTCCGGTGCGGATCTTGGTGAGGTTGTTCTGGAACGCGGCGAGCGACTGGTTCATCTTCGCGTCGGTCGCACTTCGAATGTCTGCAATGGTCACTTGTGTTTACTCCTCAGGCGTGCACCAGCGTGCCTTCGTCCTCGCCCAGCACGACGCGCTTGAGCGCGCCGTTCTTGAAGATCGAGAACACCTTGATCGGCAGGTTCTGGTCGCGGCACAGCGCGAAGGCGGTGGCGTCCATGATGCCGAGATTGCGCGCAATGGCCTCGTCGAACGAGAGCGAGGTGTAGCGCGTCGCGGTCGGATCCTTCTTCGGGTCGGCAGTGTAGACGCCGTCGACCTTGGTGGCCTTGAGCACCAGTTCCGCGCCGATCTCCGCCCCGCGCAATGCCGCGGCGGTGTCGGTCGTGAAGAAGGGGTTGCCGGTGCCGGCCGCGAAGATCACGACCTTGCCCTCTTCGAGGTACTGCAGCGCCTTGGGACGCACGTAGGGCTCGACCACCTGCTCGATGGCGATCGCCGACATCACGCGCGGAATCAGGCCCTGCTTGTTCATCGCATCGGCGAGCGCCAGCGAGTTCATCACCGTGGCGAGCATTCCCATGTAATCGGCCGTCGCCCGGTCCATTCCGACCGAGCCGCCGGCGACGCCGCGGAAGATGTTGCCGCCGCCGATCACGACGGCCACCTCGACACCCATGTTCACCACCTCGGCCACCTCGCCGACCATGCGGACGATCGTCGCGCGATTGATGCCGAACGCGTCGTCGCCCATGAGCGCTTCCCCCGACAGCTTCAGCAAGATTCGCTTGTGGGCTGGGCGGGCTTCGGACATGAGCGGATTCCTAGAAATGACTGACGGGGGCGAGTGTAAGACCTGGTGGTCCGGAGCGGACGACGCGAGCGGGGCGTCGTCCGGTGGGTGTCGAGCTGTCAGGCGGCTGCCTTGGCTGCAGCGACCTGCGCCGCAACTTCCGCGGCGAAGTCGTCGACCTTCTTCTCGATGCCTTCGCCGACGACGTAGAGCGTGAAGCCCTTGATCGACGAATTGGCAGCCTTGAGCATCTGCTCGACCGTCTGCTTGTCGTTCTTCACGAAAGCCTGGTTGTGCAGCGAGACCTCCTTGAGGTATTTCTGCACGCCGCCTTCGATGCGCTTGGCGACGATGTCGGCCGGCTGCGTCGGCTTGCCCGCGGCTTCGGCGACCTTGCGGTCTTCCTCTGCCTTGCCGGCCGCGACGGCACGTTCCTTCTCGATCAGGTCGTTCGGCACGTCGGCGCTGGAGATCGCGACCGGCTTCATGGCGGCGATGTGCATCGCCACGTCCTTGGCCGCGGCATCGTCGCCTTCGAATTCGACGATCACGCCGATGCGCGTGCCGTGCAGGTAGGAAGCCAGCTTGCCGTTGCCCGAGAAGCGCTTGAAGCGCCGGAAGCTCATGTTCTCGCCGATCTTGCCGATCAGGCCCTTGCGCACATCCTCGAGCGTGGGGCCGAAGCCGTCCTGCTCGTAGGGCAGCGCTCCGAGCGCTGCGAGATCGGACGGGCCGTGCTTGGCGACCAGCATGGCAGATGCGTTGGCCAGGGCCAAAAAGCTGTCGTTCTTGGTGACGAAGTCGGTCTCGCAATTGATCTCGACCATCGCGCCGGCGTCGCCGTCGACGAAGGCTGTGACGACGCCTTCGGCGGTGATGCGGCCCGAGGCCTTGCCCGCCTTGTTGCCGAGCTTGATGCGCAGCAACTCTTCGGCCTTTTCCATGTTGCCATCGGCCTCCGTGAGGGCCTTCTTGCATTCCATCATGGGCGCGTCGGTCTTCGCGCGCAGTTCGCCGACCATGCTTGCGGTGATTGCAGCCATTGTTGTTTTCTCCGTAATCAAAAAATCAGATCAAAAAAAGGGGCCGCAAAGCCCCTTTTTCAAGGCTCGCGCGGAACGCGATCAGGCAGCGGCGCCTTCTTCGACTTCGACGAATTCATCGTCGCCGCCACCTTCGGCCACGGCCTTGATGACATCGCTGGTCGCGCTGTTGCGGCCTTCGATCACGGCGTCGGCGATGCCGCGCGCATAGAGCACCACGGCCTTCGACGAGTCGTCATTGCCCGGGATCACGTAGTCGATGCCCTCGGGCGAGTGGTTGGAGTCGACCACGCCGATCAACGGAATGCCGAGCTTCTTGGCTTCGGCGACGGCGATCTTGTGGAAACCGACGTCGATCACGAAGATCGCGTCCGGCAGCGCGGTCATGTCCTGGATGCCGCCGATGTCGCGCTCGAGCTTGGCGATCTCGCGCGAGAACGTGAGCTGCTCCTTCTTGCTCAGGCTGTCGAGGCCGGCTTCCTGCTGGGCCTTCATGTCCTTCAGGCGCTTGATCGACGTCTTGACGGTCTTGAAGTTGGTCAGCATGCCGCAGAGCCAACGAGTGTCGACGTAGGGAATGCCGGCGCGGCGGGCTTCCTCGGCGACGATCTCGCGGGCCTGGCGCTTGGTGCCGACCATCAGGATGGTGCCGCGGTTGGCGGTGAGCTGCTTGGCGTACTTCATCGCAGCCTGGAACATCGGAAGCGACTTTTCCAGGTTGATGATGTGGATCTTGTTGCGGT
Organism: Burkholderiaceae bacterium; assembly: GCA_022701965.1. Next base: position 4,083 of record JAKONL010000244.1, read on the forward strand.
GGCCGAAGATGAACGGGGCCATCTTGGGGTTCCAGAAGCGGGTTTGGTGACCGAAATGGACACCGGCTTCCAGCATTTCGCGCATGGATGTCGACATAGGGATTACTCCGAAGGTTGGGTCTAAAATCCAGCCCGTTTCGTCTCCTGTTTCACGGAGGAGGACGACACCTTGAGTGGGCTGGTTTGCGGATGGTTTCGCGCCGCGCGAGGCATCGAGTGATCGAGGCACCCATCGGGCGAAACCCAGCGATCATAACATTCCCCGACCCACGTTTCTCCGCCCAACCTGCTCCGCCATGCCGATCGACCTTTACGACACACGCCTCGCCCTCGCGGCCGGCAGTTCCAATGCCTCGGCCGAGATGGAGCGTTGCATCGAGACGGCGGCGTCGCCGTCGTGCGCAGCGGTCTTCGTGCGGCCGATGTTCGAGGAGGCGCGTCGGGCCGCAGGCGCCGCGACGCCGCGCATGCCCCTCGCCGGCCTCGCGTTTTCGGCCAAGGACCTGTTCGACATCGTGGGGCAGCCGACGCCCGCCGGCTCGATCGTGCTGTCGCACGCGCCCGCCGCCGGCGAAGACGCGGTCGCTGTCGCACGCCTGCGTGCTGCGGGCGGCGCGCTGATCGGACGCAACAACATGACCGAGTTCGCGTTCTCCGGCGTCGGCGTCAATCCGCATCATGGAACCCCGGCGAACCCGGCCGACCCGGGCACGCCCCGGATACCCGGTGGATCATCATCCGGGGCCGCGGTTTCCGTGGCGACCGGGGCCGCGTTCATCGGTCTGGGTTCGGACACCGGCGGCTCGATCCGCATACCGGCCGCGCTCAACGGGATCGTCGGCTTCAAGAGCACGGCGCGTCGGGTACCCACGACGGGTGCTCTCCCCCTGTCCACGACGCTCGACACGGTGTGCGCCATGACCCGTTCGGTGCGCGACGCCGTCATCGCGCACGAGATCCTCGCGGACCGGGTCGTCGAGACCGATGCGCGACCGCTGGCCGGCTTCCGCCTGGCCGTGGTGAAGCACACCTTTCTCGACGACCTCGAACCGGACGTGGCGCGCGCCTTCGAACGCTCGCTGGCCGCCCTGCGCGAGCACGGCGCAGCGATCGAGGAGATCGACCTGCCCGCGCTTTCGGACCTGGCCGCCCTGAACGCGACCGGTGGCTTCTCACCCGTGGAGGCCTACGCATGGCATCGGCAGCTGCTCGAGCGCAGCGGTGCCGGCTACGACCCGCGGGTCGCCCAGCGCATCCTGCGCGGCGCGGCCATGAAGGGCCACGAGTATGTCGACCTGGTGCGCGCCCGACAGGACTGGATCACGCGCATCGGGACGGCGCTGGCGCCCTACGACGCCGTCCTTTCGCCGACGGTTCCGATCACCGCCCCGACGATCGCCAGCGTGGCGCCCGGGGAAGCCCGGGACGCTGAGTTCTTCCGCGTCAACGCGCTCCTGCTGCGCAACCCCGCCGTCGTCAACATGCTCGACGGCTGCGCGATCTCGATTCCCTGCCCGGTCGAGGGCGGCTTGCCGGTCGGACTCATGATCTGGCATGCGGCGTTGCGTGACGACACGGTGCTGGCAGTCGCGCTCCACGCGGAAAAAGCCCTGTCGACACTGCCCTGAAGACGCCCTCGCGCGACAATCGGAGGTTCGGCCGCCGCCCCTGCGCGGGCGCGACTGCGGCATTTCCAAGCAACAACGACAACTCAATGAAAATCGCGATCGTGGGTGCCGGCATCATCGGCATCACAACCGCCTGGGAACTGGCCTGCGACGGTCACGAAGTCGCCGTGTTCGACCGACGCGGCGCCGCCGCGGAAGAAGCCAGCTTCGCCAATGCCGGCGTCGTGGCACCAGGCTACGTCACGCCCTGGGCCGCGCCCGGAATGCGCCTGAAGGTGCTGCGCTCGCTGATCTCCAGCCACGGCGCCATCAAGGTGCGCTGGCCGCTCGCGATGCGCGACGTGCGCTGGATGGCTCAATGGCAGCGCGCCTGCCGGCTCGAGACCTACCTGGCCAACCGCGCGCGGCTGCAGCGACTGGCGTTCTACAGCCGCACGCGGCTGCACGCGATCAGCGCCGCACGCGAACTGAGCTACGAGCGCAGCGACGGCTACATGGTGCTGCTGCGCTCGCGCCGCGACGTGAAGATGGTCCAGCCCGGCCTCGACGTGCTGCGCGCGGCCGGCAGCGTCTTCCGGGAGGTCGACGCCGACGAGGCACGGCGGCTCGAACCGGCGCTCAGCACCGAGACGCGGCTCGCCGGCGCCATCCACCTGCCCGATGACGAGGTCGCGAACTGCCGGCAGTTCGCGCTGCTGCTCAAGCGCGAAGCCGAGTCGATGGGCGT
>JAKONL010000138.1 GCA_022701965.1 Burkholderiaceae bacterium
GGTGCGATGCCGATGCCGCCGACCTGGGCCGACAGTGCGTCGGAGACATAGTCGCCGTTCAGGTTCAGCGTCGCGACAACCGAATACTCGACCGGGCGCAACAAAATCTGCTGCAGGAACGCATCGGTGTTGCTGTCCTTCAGGGTGATCTCCCGGCCCGACTTCGGATTCGTCAGCTTCATCCACGGACCGCCGTCGATCAGCTCGGCTCCGAACTCCCTGGCGGCGAGTCCGTAGGCCCAGTCGCGAAAGCTGCCTTCGGTGTATTTCATGATGTTGCCCTTGTGGACGACGGTCACGCTGGGCTTGTCGTTGTCGATCGCGTACTGGATCGCCTTGCGCACCAGGCGCTCGGTGCCCTCGCGCGAGACCGGCTTGATGCCGATGCCCGAGGTCTCGGGGAAGCGGATCCTGTTGACGCCCAGCTCGTCGCGCAGGAATCCGATGAGCTTCCTGGCCGCATCGCTCTCCGCCTCGAACTCGATGCCGGCGTAGATGTCCTCCGAGTTCTCGCGAAAGATGACCATGTTGGTCTTCTCGGGCGTCTTCAGCGGCGACGGCACGCCCTTGAAATACCGGATCGGCCGGATGCAGGCATACAGGTCGAGCTGCTGGCGCAGGGCGACGTTGAGGGAGCGCATTGCGCCGCCCACCGGCGTGGTCAGCGGACCCTTGATCGACACGATGCAGTCGCGCACGGCCTCGAGCGTCTCGTCCGGCAGCCAGACGTCCGGCCCGTAGATCCGGGTCGCCTTCTCGCCGGCGAAGACTTCCATCCACGCGATCTTCCGCGTGCCGCCGTAGGCCTTGCCGACGGCTGCATCCACCACCCTGATCATCACCGGCGTGATGTCGGCGCCGGTGCCGTCACCTTCGATGAAGGCGATGATCGGCTGGTCGGGCACATCGAGGGAGTTGTCGGCATTGACCGAGATCTTCCGGCCTTCGGCCGGAACTTGGATGTGCTGGTAGCTGGACATGGATGGAATCGAATGGATCGGCGTCGGGACGACATGGACGGCTGGAAGGAACCTTCCGCTGCGGACTACCCGGGAAATTCTAGACCGCAATAATCTCGGCGCTTCCCATCGTCGATATTCCACATCTCCATAGAAAGTCGTCCCCATGTTCAAGCGCTTCGCGACCCTCCTCGCCCTGTCCCTGGCCGTTGCCGCCGGCGCGTCGGCCCAGGAAGCACAGATGAACCTGCAGCGCGTGAAGCTGTCGGCCGGGATGTACCAGATCGACGCCCAGGTCGCGGTCACGCCGTCGCAGCAGGAGATCGGCCTGATGAACCGCAGGGAGATGCCGCAGGCCGAAGGCATGCTGTTCGCGTTCGACCAGCCGCGCACGCAATGCTTCTGGATGAAGAACACCCTGCTGCCGCTGACCGCCGCCTTCGTCGCCGACGACGGTCGTATCGTCAATCTCGTGGACATGCAGCCACAGACGCTCGACTCCCACTGTTCCGACGAGCCGGTGCGCTTCGTGCTGGAGATGAACCAGGGCTGGTTCGCCAAGAAGAACATCCAGAAGGGTGCCCGGCTCGCCGGCGCACCGTTCGTCGCCCGCCGTCCCTGACGGCAGCGCCTGCTTACTCCACGCGGGCGGGCAGGTCCGGCGTCGGACGGCCCGCCACCGTCATGGGAACGATGCCATCGGCGAGCTGGGCGACTATCGCGTCGCCGGGCGCGGCCTGCGTTGCGCTCGTGATCGCCCGGCCCCGCGCGTCCGTCAGCCAGGCGTAGCCGCGCTGGAGCACCAGCGCCGGATCGAGCAGGCGCAGATGCGCCGCATGGCGGTCGAGGCGATCCCGTCGCTGGCCGAAATGGCCGGCCAGTGCCGGCGGCAGCGCAGCCTCCACGCGTTCCAGGCGCGAGGCGAGCCGGTCCTTCTGGCCGACGATGGCATAGCGCAGGCGCTGCGCCTCGTGCGCCAGCGCCAGCCGCTGCCGCGCGACCGCGTTCGACGGACGGCCGAGCCGGCCCGCCGCCAGGTCCAAACGCTGGGAGAGCGTGTCGAGGCGGCTGCCGAGCGCATCGGTCAGCTGGTCTTCGAGCCGGGACAGCGCATCGAGCCAGACATCGCGCGGCGCGGCGATCAGTTCGGCCGCCGCGGTCGGTGTCGGCGCGCGCAGGTCGGCGACGAAATCCGCGATCGTGAAATCGGTTTCGTGACCGACGCCGCTGACCACCGGCACCGGACTGCGCGCGATGGTACGAGCCAGCGCCTCGTCGTTGAAGGCCCAGAGGTCCTCGATCGAGCCGCCGCCGCGCACCAGCAGGATCGCGTCGAGCGCCGGTGCCTGGAGCCCGTAGAGCGATTCGAGCGCGCGCATGAGCTCGGCGGGCGCATTCGCGCCCTGTACCGCCGACGGCGCCAGCACGACCGACAGATGCGGCACCCGCCGTGCGAGCGCCGTCGCCACGTCGTGCAGCGCCGCGGCGCCGAGCGACGTCACGAGCCCGACGACGCGCGGCATGACCGGCAGCGCACGCTTGCGCGACGCTTCGAACAAGCCCTCGGCCTCGAGCCGTGCCTTGCGCTGCAGGAACTGCTCGAAGAGCGCGCCCTGCCCGGCGCGCGAAAGGCTCTCGACGACCAGTTGGAGATCGCCGCGCGGCTCGTAGACCGCCAGCCGGCCGCGCACCTCGACCTGATCGCCTTCGCGGGGAACGAAATCGAGGAAGCCGGCCGCGCGCCTGAACATCGCGCAACGCAACTGGCCGCCGTTGTCCTTCAGTGCGAAGTAGCAGTGACCGCTCGCGGCGCGCGAGAACCCGGAGATCTCGCCACGGACGGAGACCGGATTGAAGCGGGCGTCGAGCGTTTCGGCGACCGCATGACAGAGCGCGCCGACATCCCAGACGCGGGCGCCGGACGCCGTGCTCGGAGGGCGCGCGCTCATGTTCGCAGCGCTCCCGGCGAGATGTGGTAGCGAACTCTTCCACAGGTGAGTCGCGACGACGAACCCGAGGTCAAAAGCCATCTCCCGACGCCCGGGTTTCCGTGCAACCCGTTGATTTCATTGAATAAATAGCTGCTCAAAATTCGATCGAATTGTTGCAGGGCACGGGCCATGCGGGTTTGGAGCACTTCACCACGTAGTTACTCACAAAGTTATCCACAGATTCTGTGCGTCCGGGGCCGCGCCCTCGACGGTTACATCGCGTGACGAGCGTCGGCGATAATCGCCGCGCATTGCGGTCCACGTCGGGAGGTCTCGTGTTTTCAATCATAGTTGCTGCGGGTTGGCCGATCTGGCCGTTGCTGGCGTGCTCAGTGCTCGCTCTGGCCCTCGTGATCGAGCGCTTCTCGAGCCTGAAGAACTCGCGCGTGCTGCCGCCGAAGCTCCTCGGCGAAGCCATCGCCGTGTCGCGCACCTCCATTCCCGGTGTCGACGTGGTGACCAAGCTGGAGCGCAGTTCCGCACTCGGGCAGGTGCTCGCCGCCGGCTTCAGGGCGATCCATGCCGACCCGCGCTGCAGCGACGAGGACCTCCATGCCGCCATGGAGGGCGCCGGACGCGAGGTCGCCCACCGACTGGAGCGCTGGCTTCCCGCTCTGGCGACCATCGCCTCGGCCGCCCCCCTGCTGGGCCTGCTGGGCACGGTGATCGGGATGATCGAGATCTTCGGCGCCCAATCGCCCGCGGGCGGCGCGGTCGGCTCCGGCAATCCGGCCCAGCTCGCGCACGGCATCTCGATCGCGCTCTACAACACCGCCTTCGGCCTGATCGTCGCGATCCCCACGCTGATCTTCTGGCGCTATTTCCGCTCCCGCGTGGACGAATACCTGCTGAACCTGGAATTGGCCGGCGAGCGCTTCGCACGCCACCTGAATTCCATCAGGAAGTAATCTATGAAGCCCGGCCGCATGTCCTTCCGGCGCGGCTCGCGCGACGAGCCGGAGATCAACCTGATTCCGTTCATCGACGTGCTCCTGGTGGTGCTCATCTTCCTGATGCTGTCGACGACCTACAGCAGGTTCACCGAGATGCAGGTGCAACTGCCGGTGGCCGATGTCGACGCGCAGCGCGACCGCCCCCGGGAAGCGATCGTGTCGATTGCCGCCGACGGGCGTTATGCCGTGAACAGGTCGCCGCTCGCGGAGCGCAGCGTCGATGCGGTGGCGACCGCGCTCGCCGCGGCCGTCGACGGCAAGGACGGCGTGGTGGTCATCAGCGCGGACGCCAGCAGCCCCCATCAGTCGGTGATCACCGTGATGGAGGCCGCGCGCCGCGCCGGGCTGTCGCAGATCACCTTCGCCACGCAGGCGTCCACAGCCGGCACGCCGACCGGACCGAGGCCTTGACGCCGTCCGGGCCGCCGCGCGCCTGGCGGGATCGCGGCAAGATCGCGCGCGCGCTCTGGCCGCTCTCCCGGCTCTACGGCGCGCTGTTCGCCTTGCGAGGCTCCCTGTACCGACATGGCTGGCTCGCGAGCGAGCGTGTCGGAGCGCGCGTGGTCGTGGTCGGCAACGTCATCGCGGGCGGCGCGGGCAAGACGCCGGTCGTCGTCGCCGTCGTTCGCCATGCCCAGGCGCTCGGACTGCCGGTCGGCGTCATCTCCCGCGGCTATGGCCGGCGCACGAAGGACTGCCGCGAGGTGCTGCCCGACAGCGACCCGAAGGACGTCGGCGACGAGCCGGCGATGGTGCGGCGGGCCACCGGCGTGCCTGTCTTCGTGGCGCGCCGGCGGGTCGATGCCGCGCGCGCCCTCCTCGCGCGCCACCCGGACGTACGGCTGATCGTCAGCGACGACGGCCTGCAGCACCTGGCGATGCGCCGGGATGTCGAGATCTGCGTGTTCGACGACCGCGGCATCGGCAACGGCTGGCTGTTGCCTGCGGGCATGCTGCGCGAGCCCTGGCCCCGAGCCTGCGACCTGCTGATCCACACCGGCGACCGGCCCGCCTTCACCGGCGGTTTCACGTCGCAGCGCGCGTTGGCCGACCATGCCCTGCGCAAGGACGGTACGCGAGTCGCGCTCGCCGAGCTCTGCAAGCCGGACGCGCCGCCGATCGTGGCGGTCGCGGCGATCGCCCGGCCCGAGACGTTCTTCTCGATGCTGCGCGCGCGCGGGCTGCGGCTGACACGCACCGTCGCGCTGCGCGATCATCACGACTTCGGGGATTGGGAGGCGCTGCCTTCCATCGACGGCGCATCGCCGATCCTGCTGTGCACCGAGAAGGACGCCGTGAAGCTCTGGCGAGCCATGCCCGAGGCCCTGGCCGTTCCACTCGTCTTCACGCCCGAGCCGCGCTTCTTCGAGGCACTGGACGCGAAGCTATCATCGACCGATGGACACCAAACTGCTTGAGCTGCTCGTCTGCCCCGTCACGAAAGGTCCGTTGACCTGGGATGCGCAGAAGCAGGAACTGCATTCGCGCAGCGCCCGGCTGGCCTATCCCGTACGCGACGGCATTCCGGTATTGCTCGAGAACGAAGCCCGCGTGCTCTCGGACGATGAACTCGGCCTCTGAATGACCGCAGCGGACCTGACGACCTTCGTCGTTCTCATTCCGGCCCGTCTCGCCTCCACCCGTCTTCCCGACAAGCCGCTCGCCGACATCGCCGGCCTGCCGATGATCGTGCGCGTCGCGCAACGCGCGGGAGCGTCGAAGGCCTCGCGCGTGGTGGTGGCGGCAGACGACGAACGCATCGTCGACGCGTGCCGTGCCCACGGCGTCGAGGCGCTGCTGACGCGCACCGATCACGCGAGCGGCAGCGACCGACTCGCCGAGGCATGCGAGCGGCTCGGTCTGGCGGACGACACGATCGTGGTCAACGTCCAGGGCGACGAACCGCTGATCGATCCTGCGCTGATCGATGCCGTGGCCACGACGCTGGCATCGCAATCCGACGTGGCCATGAGCACCGCGGCCCATGCCATCGACTCGCCCGAGGACTACATAAATCCGAACGTCGTCAAGGCGGTGCTCGACGCCCGCGGCCACGCCATGTACTTCAGCCGGTCGCCCATTCCCTGGTGGCGCGACGGCGGCGTATCGAGCGACGGCACCCGAGCGCCGCCGCCGTCGCCCGAGCCCTTGCGCCACATCGGGATCTATGGGTACCGCGCGGGTTTTGTACGGAATTTCCCGGCACTGCCGTCGGCGCCGATCGAGGCGGCCGAAGCGCTCGAACAGTTGCGCGCGCTGTGGCATGGTCACCGCATCGCGGTGCACGTCAGTGCGCTCAGACCCGGTCCCGGCGTCGACACGCCCGAGGACCTGGCACGGGTGCGCGCGCTGCTTTCCAGCACCTGACGCGGCACGTATTGCAAGGGCAATTCCGCACGAAAGCGCATGCTATCCTCGCCGCATCTCCGCCCGGCGCCACCCACGATCACTGCGTGACCCCAAGGTGTGACAAGAATTTCAAGAAACGTGCGAGGACACCATGAGACTGATTTTGTTGGGCGCCCCCGGCGCCGGTAAAGGCACGCAGGCAGCATTCATCTGCCGCCGGTTTTCAATCCCCCAGATCTCGACCGGCGACATGCTTCGCGCCGCAGTCAAGGCCGGTACGCCGCTCGGGCGCGAGGCTGAAGCCGTCATGGCATCCGGCGCGCTGGTGAGCGACGACCTGATCATCAATCTCGTGAAGGAACGCATCGCGCTGCCGGATTGCGCGAGCGGCTTCCTGTTCGACGGATTTCCGCGCACCCTGCCGCAGGCCGATGCGTTGCGCACGGCCGGCGTCAAGCTGGACTATGTGCTCGAGATCGACGTGCCTTTCTCCGACATCATCGAGCGCATGAGCGGTCGTCGTTCGCATCCGGCCTCGGGCCGGATTTACCACGTCACCTTCAACCCGCCGAAGTCAGAAGGCCTCGACGACCTCACGGGCGAAGCGCTGGTTCAGCGCGACGACGACAGGGAGGAGACCGTTCGCAAGCGGCTGGACGTCTACAGCCAGCAGACGCGCCCCCTGGTCGACTACTACGCCACATGGGCGAAGTCGGAGCCCGATGCGGCGCCAAAGTACCGCGCCATCAGCGGCGTCGGCTCGGTCGACGAAATCACCCAGCGCGCACTGGAAGCATTGAGCGCCTGAGCGAGCCTCGCGGATTCTTCGTCAGGCGGCCGGCCCGTCCGGAGCCGGCATCAGTTCCAGCATCAGCATGATCCGGGCTTTCACTGGCGAGAGCGCGCCGGCATCGCGCAGGGTCGCCTGTGCGGTTGGCACGATCGTGCCCTGTGTGCATCGCGTCGCACGAACAACCTCGATGCCCGCAGCCTGCGCCCGCGATGCGGCCTCCTCGAGTTCGCGGTGCAGCGTGCCATTGCCCGTCGTGGCCAGCACCAGCCCCTGCGGCGGAGAAATGCCGTCTCCGCCCCGGAGCCAGCCGTCGATCATGGTGCCGCGTGCCCCCGCATGGCTCGTCACGATCTCGACCCGCGGCCACTGGTCGACATCCAGCACGCCGACTCGCGCGAGCCTGGCCGCAGCCATGGCGGCATCACCCTTGGGCCATTCGCGCACGCGGCGCAGCAG
>JAKONL010000020.1 GCA_022701965.1 Burkholderiaceae bacterium
CTTTCGCGCTCGCGGTGACTTTCCCAGCGGCTGGCAACATCGGTGGTGGCGGCTTCATGACGATCTACATGGAGGGCAAGCCGTACTTCGTCGACTACCGCGAGAAGGCGCCGGGCGCTGCCACGCCCACCATGTATCTGGATGCCAGCGGCAACGTGGTGCCTGGCCTGAGCCTCAACGGCTCGCTCGCTTCCGGTGTTCCGGGAACGGTGGCGGGACTGCAAGCTGCTCACCAGAAATTTGGCAAGTTGCGCTGGAGCCAAGTCATGGCGCCCGCGATCGGCTACGCCCGCGACGGCTTCACCGCCTACGACACCGCCACGCCCACCTCCAATGCGAACCGGGGCAACTTCAACAACTACTTCGGCGGCAAGATGATCGCCGGCCAGGCGTTCAAGCAACCCGAACTTGCTGCCACGCTGCAGCGCATCAGCGACGGCGGCGCCGACGAGTTCTACAAGGGCCAGACGGCCGACCTGCTGGTGGCGCAGATGCGCCGCACCAACGGCATCATCTCCAAAGCCGATCTGGCCAACTACAAGGCGGTCTGGCGCGATCCGGTAGCCATCAGTTTCAACGGCCACATGATCTACACCGCGCCCCCGCCCAGCTCCGGCGGATTCGGCATCGGCCAACTGGTGAAGATGAAGAGCTTCCTGGCACCTCGGTTCGCCAGCGCACCGCTGAACTCCGCGCAGTACATCCATCTCACGGCCGAAATGGAGAAGCGGGTGTTCGCGGATCGGGCGCAGTACCTGGGGGATTCCGATTTCTTCAAGGTCCCCATGACCGAGTTGCTGTCCGACGATTACCTCCGGCGGCGAGCCCTGGAGGTCAATCCTCAGGTCCCCACGCCGTTGGCGCAAGTGCAGCCCGGCCTGGGCACCAGCTTCCCGGCAGCCGCAGCGGCGACCGAGAGACCGCAGACGACGCACTTCTCGATCGTTGACAAGTGGGGCAACGCGGTATCGAACACCTACACGCTCAACGGCGGCTATGGCAGCGGGATCGTCGTGGAAGGCGCCGGTTTCCTGCTGAACAACGAAATGGACGACTTCGCCGCCAAGCCCGGCGTGCCCAACCAGTTCGGCGTCGTCGGCTCGGATGCGAACTCGGTGCAGCCCAACAAGCGGCCGCTGTCGTCGATGAGCCCGACCATCGCGACCAAAGACGGGAAGGTCGCCCTGGTCGCGGGTACGCCCGGCGGATCGCGGATCTTCACCAGCGTCTACCAGGTGCTGGTGGACGTGCTGGACTACAACCTGCCGATCGCCGAAGCCCAGGCCCAGCCGCGCTTCCATCACCAGCTGCTGCCGGACAACGTCATCGAATACGAGGCCAGCAAGTACCCGGCCTCCGTCGCTGCCGACCTGACGCGACGCGGATGGATCATGCGCGACGGCGTGGCCGGCGGCCTCAACATCGAAGCCGTGCAGGTCATCGGCGACACGCCAGTGCCGGTCACCGATCCGCGGTCCAAGAGCGGCTTGGCACTGGTGGTTCCGCCTGTGAACTGAGCGTGTCCCAAGACGGTGCTTCGCGACGCCCCACGATGCGGTAGTTAAAGATATTCAGCAGTCAAGACCTTCAGGCGGATGCCCACGCAACGTCTGATCCTCCATCACGTTCTTGATCCAACTGCGAGCCATTCTGTGATGGGTGGTCTCGAAAGCGAAGCCGAAGGGCGAAGGCGAAGGTCGTTCGTGGGTGACGAGGACCATCAGATCACTGCCGGAAAGCTCTTCGGCTCGCGAAGACTTCGCCTGTAGCGCCAAGTGCAGTGCGGTCACGGCATCAGGGTGGAGCAAAGGCGCCGATTTGGCCAGCAGACGCAAGGCGATGGCTGCACTCTTCGGACTGAGTCTGGAAGCTGTATCGAAGTGACGTGCGAGATCCATTTCAACCCTGAAGCAAGGTGGATGCCTGATGCATCGGACCTGCCTTGCGGAAGTTCGGTCCTCCTGCGTTTCGAACGTTCCATCGGTCTCCAAGGTGAAACATGAAGCGAATGGCGGATGTGTTCGCTCGTACCGCCCCTGCGTGTGCCTAGGCAGTTCGATATCCATCCCATCCCCACAGCCCATCGATGGCGTCATCGCCTCATCCGGAGTCCGGAGCAGCGTCGGCGGCACGCTCGCCGCGAGCCGGTCGCCATCGTAGAAATCGACGATCGAACAGCTGAGCGAGCCTGGGAGAGAGCAGAGCAGCTACGGGTTCTCCCCCACGTGCAGCCGCGTACTTCGCCGTACATTGGTAACCGGTTTCCCAAAAGCAGATACCGCAACGCTCTGACAAGTCGGAAGAAGCGTCGCTTCCCAGCCGTTTGAGTAACCGGTTTCCTAAAAAAACATCGAGACAAACGCCATGATCAATTCATCGGTTCGCACCCACCACGGCTGCCTCGGACATCGCTGCTTCCGTCTTGCAGGAATGCTGGTCCTGTCGGTCGCGGCATCGTCGATGGTTCCGCTCGCGACGGCGGCCGACAAGAAGACCTTGGTGATCGGCATGGACATCGGCGATGGCCGTACCTATGACCCCGCCCGCCAGGCCGACCTGTCGCCGCCGCTGACGCTCGGAGCCGTCTACGAGCAGCTGGTGACGCTCGGCGCCGACAACCTTGCCGAAGTCAGGCCGATGCTCGCGGACTCGTGGACCTTCGACCCGGGCAGGCAGGTCTGGACCTTCAAGCTCAAGCCGGGCGTGAAGTTCTGGAACGGCGACACGCTCACGGCCGACGACGTCAAGTTCTCGCTGGACCGACTGATCAACGTGAAGGACCAGCCGAGCGCGGACGCCGCGAACCTCCAGCGCGTGGACGTCGTCGATCCGCAGACGGTGGCGATCGCACTGAAGGTGTCCGCGCCGTCCAACCTGGTCGATCTCACGGGCACGGTGTTCTCGATCTATTCGAGGAAGATGGTCGAGGCCCAGGGCGGGTCGAGCGCGCCGGACGCCAAGGACAAGGACAAGGCCACCGCGTGGATGAACGCGAACTCGGCCGGCACGGGGCCCTATCGCATGGTGTCCTGGGAGCGCAATGCCCAGGTCGTGCTCGCCCGCAACACGAACTACCACGGCGGCGCCGTTCCCTTCGAGCGGGTCGTGATCCGCCACATCTCCGACGGCGCGGCGCAGCTCCTGGCCGTGCGCCGCGGCGACATCGACATCGCCATGAACCTCAACGCCGAGCAGCTCGACAGCCTGGCCGGCAACAAGGACGTGACGATCCAGAAGACCACCAGCATCGACACGATGCTGATGACGATGACCAACAGCGCGACCATGAACCCGGCGCTGGCCAAGCCCCAGGCGCGGCGCGCGGTGGCCGCTGCCATCGACTACGACGGCCTCATCAAGGGCCTGGTCGGCGGTTTCTCGCAGCGCCCGCCGTCGTTCATCCCGATCGGTGCAGGCGGCGTCACGGAGGCCACGGCCAAGCAGCTCGGCTACAAGGAAGACCTGCCCCGGGCGCGCGAACTGCTCAAGGAAGCCGGCTACCCGGAGGGCTTCGGCTTCGAGCTGATCTATCCGAACACGCCGTACTTCAGCACCTCGTTCCAGCTGATCGCGCAGAAGATCCAGTCGGACGTGGCGCGGGTGGGCATCAGGATCGACCTCAAGCCCATGGACACCGTGAACTGGCGCACCCAGTTCAACACCGCCAAGGCCCAGGCCGTGCTCGCCTTCTGGACGGCGACCGCGCCCAACCCCTACATCTGGGCCAGCGCCTCGGTGCAGCGGCTGGCCAAGCGCATGTACTGGGAGCCGGCGGCGGAGACGGCCGAGCTGATCGAGCGGGCGCGCGCCGAAGTCGATCCGCAGAAGGCGCAGGCGATGTACCTGCAGTACCAGAAGACCCTGATCGACCAGGCCAACTACGTGATGCTGCTGCAGCCCATCTACCGCGTGGCGGTGAACAAGGCGGTGGCCGACGTGGAACTCACGGCGAACATCTGGAAGATGGACATGAAGAAGATCCGTCCGGTCAAGTGACCCGGACGCCTCGGGCCATCTCATGCGATACATCGTCCAGCGCCTGATCGGCATGCTGCTCACCGCGCTGGCCGCCAGCGTCGTGATCTTCCTGATCTCGTCGCAGGTGCCCGGCGACCCGGTGCTGGCGCAGCTGGGCGACCTGGCCGCGGCCGACCCCGCCATCGTGCAGGCGTTCCGCGACCGCTGGCGGCTCGACGACCCGCTCGTCACCCGCTACTGGGCCTTTCTCACGCACCTCGCACAGGGCGACCTGGGCATGTCGATCTCCACGCAGCGCCCGGTGATGGACGACATCCGCCAGTACGCCCCGGCCACCATCGAGCTCGCCACCGCCGCGTTCGGGCTGTCGCTGTTGATCGGCGTGCCGCTGGGCATCGCGGCGGGCGTCTGGCGCGACAGCCCGGTGGACCATTTCGCGCGGCTGTTCTCGCTGGTCGGGGTCTCGGCGCCGACCTTCTGGCTGGCCTTCATCGCGCTGTCGGCGTTCTACGGCGGGCTGCAGATCGCGCCGGGGCCGGGGCGGCTGGACGTGATCTCGATCCCGCCGCCGTCGATCACCGGCCTCTACACGATCGATGCCGCCTTCGCCGGCGACTGGGAGGCGTTTCGCGATGCGCTCGCGCATCTCGCGCTGCCGTCGATGGTGCTCGCCGCCGCGACCATGGGGCTGATCACGCGCACCACGCGCGCCAGCATGCTCGACACGCTCGGGCAGGACTACGTGCGCGTCGCGCGCTCCAAGGGCCTGAGCGAGACGCGCATCGTGCTGCGCCATGCGCTGCCCAACGCGCTGCTGCCCATCGTCACGCTCGCGGGCATCGCCTACGCCATCCTGCTCACCGGTGCGGTCATGACCGAGACCATCTTCTCCTGGCCGGGGCTCGGCCGCTACACCTTCCGCAGCGCCGTGACGCTGGACGTGCCGGCCATCATGGGCATCACGCTCATCGTGGCGGTGGTGTACCTGGTGATCAACTTCCTCACCGACCTGTCCTACCTCGTCCTCGATCCGCGCTCGACGCGACGCTGACCCATGTCCACTCCTTCTCGCCGCAACTTCAGGCGCTACGGCCTGGCCGGCATCGGCGGCCTGCTGATCGTGGCCTGGGTGCTGATCGCCGTCGGTGCGCCGCTCATCGCACCCGCGCGGCCCGACGTCGTCGACATCGCGCAACGCCTGCAGCCGCCGAGCGGCGCCCACTGGTTCGGCACCGACGCGCTCGGGCGCGACATCCTCTCGCGCGTGATCTACGGCGCGCGCATCTCGCTGGTCGCGGGCATCGTCGTGGTCCTGGTCGGCGGCGTGGTCGGCACGCTCGTCGGCGGACTCTCGACGTATATCGGCGGCCGGGTGGAGGAAGGGATGATGCGGCTGACCGATGTCGTGATGTGCTTCCCGCCGACGATCCTCGCGCTCGCCATCGCGGCGTCGCTGGGCATCGGCGTGACCAACACCATCCTCGCGATGCTGGTGGTCTGGTGGCCCAAGTTCGCGCGCCTCACGCGCAGCGTGGTGATCGTGCAGCGCAACCAGGAGTACGTCGAGGCCGCGCGCGTGCTGGGCTACAGCCATGCGCGCATCTTCTTCCGCCACGTCATGCCGAACTCGCTCGGCGCGCTGACCGTGCTGTTCACGCTCGACGTCGGCACCGCCATCATCACCTTCGCCGGCCTGAGCTTCCTGGGCCTGGGCGTGGTGCCGCCCACCGCCGAATGGGGCGCCATGGTTTCCGAAGGCCGCGAGCTGGTCGAGCAGTGGTGGGTGGCGACCTTTCCGGGCCTGGCGATCCTGTCGATCGTGGTGGGCTTCAACTTCTTCGGCGACGGGATCCGCGACTGGCTGGACCCCCGTTCCCTGAGCCGCTGAGGACTTCATGCGCACGTCATCCGAAATCATCGAAGACCCCGTCGGCGCGCAGGCGGCGCCTGCCCTGCTGGAGCTGCAGGGATTGCGCACGCAGTTCACCATCGGCGGCGAAGTCGCCAACGCGGTGGACGGGCTCACGCTGCAGGTGCGTCCCGGCGAGCCGCTGGGCATCGTGGGCGAATCCGGATCGGGCAAGAGCGTCACCGCGCTCTCGATCCTGCGGTTGCTGAGCGGTGCCCACACGCTGTCGGGCCGCGTCCTGTTCAAGGGCCGGGACGTGCTGGAGATGACCGCGCCGCAGTTGCGCGCGCTGCGCGGCGCCGACATTTCGATGATCTTCCAGGACCCGATGACCTCGCTCAACCCGGTCATCAGGATCGGGCGGCAGCTGGTCGAAGGCATGCAGGTGCACGGCCGCTTCACCGGCCAGGAGGCGCAGGCAAGGGCGCTGGACCTGCTCAAGCGCATGGGCATCTCCTCGCCGGAACGGGTCATGAACGGCTATGCGCACGAGCTCTCGGGCGGCATGCGCCAGCGCGTGATGCTGGCCATCGGCTTCGCCAACAAGCCGCAGCTGATCCTCGCGGACGAACCGACCACCGCGCTGGACGTCACGGTGCAGGCACAGATCCTGGACCTGCTCAAGGAGGTCAGCCGCGAGTCCGGCACCGCCGTGATCCTGATCAGCCACGACCTGGGCGTGATCGCGAACGTCTGCACGCGGGTGGCCGTCATGTACGGCGGCGAGATCGTCGAGGAGGGGCCGACGCAGGACCTGCTCACCGGCCCCCAGCACCCCTACACCTGGGCGCTGCTCAACGCGGCGCCGCACATCGACAGCGAACCGAACGCCGACCGCCACCTGCCTTCCATCGGCGGGATGCCGCCGGACATCCTCGCCATGCCCACGGGCTGCCGGTTCGCGGCCCGCTGCCGCCATCGCATCGACCAATGCGTCGAGCATCCCGACCTGCTCGAGCTTTCGCCCGGGCGGCTGAGCCGCTGCTGGGTCACGCAGCAGGGCGGCGTGCTCGGCGAGGCCGACGTCCGCGCGGGCACGGTGGCCAACGCCACGTCGGCCCCGGCCGTCGAGCGCGAGGTGCTGGTGGAGGTCGCCGGGCTGGTCAAGCATTTCGACGTGCGCGGCGACGGGCTCTTCACCGCGCATCGCAAGTTCCGCGCGGTCGACGGCGTCGACTTCGGCATCTACCGCGGCGAGATGGTGGGCCTCGTGGGCGAGTCGGGCTGCGGCAAGTCGACGGTCGCGCGGCTGCTGACGCGGCTGCACACGCCCACGGCGGGCTCGATCCGCTATGCAGGCACCGAGATCGCGCAGGCCGGCGCGGCCGAATTGCGGCCGATGCGCCGGCGCATGCAGATGATCTTCCAGGACCCGTACGCGTCGCTCAACCCGCGCATGACGGTCGCCCAGATCCTGCGCGAGCCGATCCTGTTCCACGGCCTGGCCCGGGACGGCGCGGAGGCCGATCGCCAGGTCGGCGAACTGCTCGACCGGGTCGGGCTGGCCGCGCGCTCGGCCACCAAGTTCCCGCACGAGTTCTCCGGCGGGCAGCGGCAGCGCATCGGCATCGCGCGCGCGCTGGCCGTGCGGCCCGAGCTGATCATCGCGGACGAGCCGATCGCCGCGCTGGACGTGAACATCCAGGCGCAGATCATCAACCTGCTGGTCGACCTGCAGGCCGAGATGCGCCTGACCTGCCTCTTCATCGCGCACGACCTGGCGGTGGTGCGGCACATCTCGGACCGCATCCTGGTGATGTACCTGGGCGTCATCGTGGAGAGCGGCGCGTCGTTCGAGCTGTTCAACCGGCCGCTGCATCCCTACACCCGGTCGCTGATCTCGGCGATTCCGGTGCACGATCTGCGCACGGCGCGGCCCGACCGCATCGCCCTGCGCGGCGAACCCGCCAGCAGCATGAACCCGCCCTCGGGCTGCCGCTTCCATACCCGCTGCCCGCATGCGCAACCGATCTGCCGCGACACCGTGCCCGCGTGGCGGGAAGTCCTGCCGGCGCGGCACGTGGCCTGCCATTTCGCGCTGGAGCTCCCATGACACGCATCCTCCTCACGCATCCCGTACCGGTGCGTCCGAACTACTTTCCGCCGACCTCCGTCGAGGCGCTCGCCGCACTCGGCGAGCTCATGACCAACGAGAGCGACGCCGAGTGGACGGCCGAAGAACTGATCGACCACGCGCGCGATTGCGACATCGTCGTGAACTACCGCGAGACGCCGGCCGGCGGCGCGATCTTCGATGCGCTGCCGGCACTCAAGGCCTGGGTCCGGGTGGCCGTGGACATCCGCAACATCGATCTCGCGGCGGCGAGCCGCAACGGCGTGCTGGTGACGAACGCGAGCGGCGTCTTCGTGTCGTCCGTCGCGGAGTGGACCCTCGCGGCCATGATCGACGTCGGCCGGCGCTTCTCCGACGCCATCGCGGCCTACCACGCGGGCCGCGTGCCGGCGCCGGTGATGGGTCCGGAACCCAAGGGCGCGACGCTCGGCCTCGTCGGCTACGGCCGCATCGGCCGGTACCTGGTCGACCTGGCGCTGGCCTTCGGCATGCGCGTGCTGGTGAGCGACCCGTACTGCCGCGTCGACCGCACGGACGTCCGCCAGGTCGGCATGGACGAACTGCTGGCCGAAGCGGACCACGTGGTCTGCCTGGCGGTGGCGAACGCCGAGACCGAGAACCTGATCGACGCGGGCGTCTTCCGCCGCATGAAGCGCTCGGCCTTCTTCATCAATCCGTCGCGCGGCAACCTGGTGGACGAGGTCGCGTTGCTCGACGCGCTCGACCGGGGACTGATCGCCGGCTGCGCGCTCGATGTGGGTCGCGCGGAGGACCAGATGCCCACGCTCGCCATCGCGCGCCATCCCCGCGCGATCGCCACCCCGCACCTGGGCGGCCTCACGCCGTCGCTGTACCAGCAGTCGGTCGAGGCGGTGGCGCAGGTCGCCGACATCGTCGCCGGACGCATGCCCGGCAACGCGCTCAACGCCGAGCACGCCCGGAGGCTGCGGTCATGACCCCGCAACCGATGCCCGAGGGCGTGTGCGACTGCCACATGCACGTGTTCGACCGGCGCTT
>JAKONL010000160.1 GCA_022701965.1 Burkholderiaceae bacterium
CCGCGGCACGGGCATCGCCGTCACGCAGACCCCCAACAACGAACTGAAGCTGGCGATCCCGAGCGACGTCTCGTTCGACACTGGCCGCTCGGCCATCAAGCCGAATTTCGCGCCGGTGCTCAACCAGTTCGCCAACGGCCTGCGCAACAACCCGAACGCCGACGTCCGCATCATTGGCCACACCGACAGCACCGGCAGCGATTCGGTCAACAACCCGCTGTCGGTCGATCGCGCAGCGTCCACCCGCGACTACCTGATCGCGCGCGGCGTGCCGTCGACGGCGTTCCGCATCGAAGGTCGCGGCTCGCGCGAGCCGATCGCCGACAACGGCAGCGACAGCGGCCGTGCCCAGAACCGGCGCGTCGAGATCTATGTCGGGGAAAGAGGCTAACCCCAGGCTTGCTCGCTTCGCGCAGCCGCCTACCCTTGCAGGGGGCGACACCTGCGGGCCGGCGGAGCCGGGCCCGCAGTGTCCCTGGCCTTGAGGTCAGAGACCTCGCAGCAGATTGGCCAGTTCGACGGCCGACTTCACTTCCATCTTCTCGAACACGCGCGCACGGTGGACTTCGACGGTGCGCACGCTGATCGCCAGCTGATCGGCGATCAGCTTGTTCGGGAGTCCCTCGACCACGAGGCGCATCACGTCGCGTTCGCGCTCGGTCAGTTCCGATATGCGGTTGCGCAGTACCTGGAGTTCGGCCCGCAATCGCACGGCCCGCGCCGAGGCGCCGAGCGCCTTCTCGATGCGGTCGACCAGCGTGTTGTCCGAAAACGGTTTCTCGCAGAAATCGAAGGCTCCGCGCCGCACCGCGTCGACGGCGGTCGGCACGTCGGCATGGCCGGTCAGGAAGATCACCGGCATGGCATCGAGCATGCCGCGTTCGGCGAGCCGGTCGAACAGCACCAGTCCGCTGGTGCCCGGCATGCGCACATCCAGCAGCAGGCAGTGTGGCTGGTTCGGCAACGGTGTTTCGGCGAGATAGGCCTCGAACGAATCGGCGCTGCCGAAGTGTTCGCTGGCCAGGCGGCGCGACCGCAGCAGCCAGGCGAGCGCCTCCCGCACATGGGCGTCGTCGTCGACGATGAAGATCAGGCCATCGATCAGGGGTTGCATATCGGCAGCATTCTCAGGCGATCGGCAAGGTGAAGCGGAACACCGTCCCGCAGGGGCGGTTCGGCTCGAACACCAGGGCGCCGCCGTGCTGCTCGACCACGGTGCGGCACAGGCTCAGGCCCAGGCCCATGCCGTCGGCGCGCGTGGTGAAGAACGGCGTGAACAGGCGCTCGGCGACATCGGCGGCGATGCCGCTGCCGATGTCCGCGACGGCGAACTCCAGCCATCGGCGCGCGTCGCTGCCGGCTTCGGGTGCCGCCCCGATGCCGCCGCCGGCACGCACCGCCCGCAGCACCAGCACACGGTCGTGCAGTTCGGGCAGGTCCATCGCCTGCATCGCGTTGCGCGCGAGGTTGAGCAGCACCTGCTCGACCAGCGTGCGGTCGCACAGCACGGCCGGCAGGCCGGCATCGATCGCGATGTCGATGCGCACGCCCAGCTTGCGCGCCTGCAGCCGCACCAGGGGCAGCACCGCGTCGAACAGGGCCTGGGGCGCCACCGGTTCGCGGGTGCGGTCGCGCCGGCGGACGAAGTCGTGCACGCTGCGGATCACCTGACCGGCGCGGTCGGCCTGCTCGGCGATGCGGCGCACGGCCATCGCGACCTGCGCGCGATCGTCGTCGGGATCGAAGCGGGCCGGGCCGGCGCCCGACGCGTCCGCGCCGGCCTGCAGCAGGTTCAGCGAACCGTTCGCGTAGCTGGCAATGGCCGCGAGCGGCTGCGTGAGCTCGTGGCTGAGCAGCGACGCCATCTCGCCGACGGTCGCGAGCCGGGCGCTGGCCTGCAGGCGTTCCTGGCTCGCACGCGACATCTCCTCGACGCGGCGCTGCTCGGCGATGTCGATGAAGGCGCTCATCCAGCCGGTCTGCGTGCCCTGCGCGTTGATCAGCGGCGCCTCGAAGATCAGCACCGGAAAGCGCGTGCCGTCCTTGCGCATGAAGACCGACTCGAACCCCTCGCGCGGCGGCATTCCGCCGGCCAGGCGCACCGTCTGGCGCTTCTCGTACTCGTGGGCCAGCTCGGTCGGCCAGTAGGGCGCGTCCGCGGCTCCGGCATCGAGCAGTTCGGCGGCCGAGAAACCGACCATCTCGCAGAACGCGGGATTGACGTAGGTGATGCGTCCCTGGAGGTCGCGCGCGCGCAGGCCGGTGATGACCGAGTCCTCCATCGCCTTGCGGAAGGCCAGCGTGTCGGCGAGTTCGGCTTCGGCGCGCAGGCGCCGGCGGGTGTCGCGCGCCAGCAGCACCAGCACCGACACCAGCGCGATCGACACGGCCGTGACCAGGGCCGTGAGCAGGTTGGGGAACACGTCGGGCGCGCCGCGCCAGCCGTCCACCCGCAGCAGCAGCGGATTGCCCGGCAGGTCGATCGCCTGCCGGGCCGTGAACACGCGGCTGCCGCTGCGCCGCGCGATGCCGATCGACGCCAGCCGCGTGCCGTCGACCTCGGTCAGCGACACCTCCTGCCCGCGCCGCAGCGCGGGCGTCACGAGCTCGTTCAGGATGTCGCGCAGCGCGTACGTCGCGACCAGGTAGCCGCCGCCGGCCATCGGCATGCACAGCTCCATCACCTCGATGCCGCTGCCGTCGGGCTGCAGCACGTAATGGCTCTGAGAGTAGGCCGGTCCGCCCAGGCCGCGCGCCGACGCGCAGGCGCTGGCCGCGTCCGACTGCGCCATGTAGCCCGCCGGCGGTGCGGCCACGGGCTCCGCGCTCTGGGCGGCGGCCGCGGTCGAGCCGGGCGGCGACGGCGACAGCAGCAGCGGCGACAGCGACGGCCCCAGTGCCGACGAGGCGGGCGGCGCCGGGCGCGGGGCGCGCTGGATGCGGTAGGGCGTCTCGGCCGACAGCAGGATCCGCAGGCCGGCGTCGCGCAGTTCGAGCCGCTGCCACTCGCGATGGCCGCGCAGCAGCGCCGCCGCCTCGGCCGGCCAGCGCTCGCGGTCGGGCGCGTTGGCCGGCTGCAGCAGCGTGTTCAGGCTCTGCGTGTTGCGCTGCAGGGCCGCGCGCAGGTCCGCCGCGGCATCGGCGGTATCGCGCTCTAGCGCTTCCTGAACCTGTTCGGCCTCGTGCCGCCCGGCGAGCCAGACGACGGTTCCCAGCAGCACCAGCACCAGCCCGGCCAGCAGCACCCAGAGGAACCAGCGCTGCCAGACCGAGCGCAGCGCCGGGAGTGCCTGGACGCCGACGGCGCCGGCGCTGCGGGGGGCCGGAAGCTCGCTGTGCGGCACGTCAGAGAACGATGTGCGAGAGCGCCGGCAGCTGCGCGCGCGACGCGGCCGTCGTGGCGGCGTCGAGCTCGAACAGCACCACGCCTTCGCCCGTCGCCTGCTGCGCGACCACCGTCCCCCACGGATCGACCACCAGCGACTGGCCCCAGGTGCGGCGGCCGTTCTCGTGCGTGCCGCCCTGCGCCGGTGCGACGACCCAGGCCAGGTTCTCGATCGCGCGCGCGCGCAGCAGCACCTCCCAGTGCGCGGCGCCGGTGGTGTGCGTGAAGGCGCTGGGCACCAGCATCAGGTCGGCGCCCCGGGCCGAGAGCGCGCGGTAGAACTCCGGAAAGCGCAGGTCGTAGCAGACCGACATGCCGATGCGCCACACGTGCCCGTCGCGCGAAGGCAGGTCGAACACCACCGGCGTCGCGCCGCGCGCGATGGTCCGGCCCTCGTCGTAGCGCTCGCGGCCGTTGTCGAAGAAGAAGAGGTGGATCTTGTCGTAGCGCGCCACGCACTCGCCCTGCGGCGACCAGGCCGTCGAGCTGTTGAAGACGTGCGCCGCGTCTCCCGCGTCTATCGGCAGCGTGCCGCCGACGATCCACAGCCCGAACTCGCGCGCCGCCTCGGCCAGGAAGCGCTGGACCGCGCCGTCGCCGTCCGTCTCGCGCAGCGCGAGCTTGTCGGTGTCGCGCGCGCCCAGGGCGCAGAAGTATTCGGGCAGCACGGCGAGTTCGGCGCCGCCGGCCGCGGCCTCGGCGAGCAGCGCCTGCGCGCGGGCGAGGTTGGCTTCGCGGGCGATGGCGGAAACCATCTGGATGGCGGCGACTTTCATGGGGGGCTCTCCTCGATGACGTTGCGACGGTGCGGCGGCCTCATCTCGCGCCGCCGCGCGGCACCTTCGTGATGGCCGGATCGGTCCAGGTGCCGTCGATCTGGAATTCCTGCGTGCCGGCGGCCGTCAGCGGCTTGCTCAGCAGCCACTGCGCCAGGAAGGTGCCCAGCCCGATCGCCGGATTGATCGCGGTCGCGACCAGCGCGGCGGTGCCGGCGTTGATCTGCGGCACCACCACCACGCGCAGGTTCTGCGTCTCCTTCGCGATGTCGGCCGTGCCGTCCATCAGCACCGCGGCGTTGACGCCCTTCATCTGCAGGTTGTTGGTGCTGGCGCGCCCGTCGACGATCTTCACGTCGCCGCGCACGAAGTCGAAGGCGAAGCCCTCGCTGAACAGGTCGCGGAAATCCAGCGTGAGCCGCCGCGGCAGCGCCTGCAGGTTGAGCACGCCAAGCAGCTTGGCCAGGCCCGGATCGGCCTTCAGGAACTGGCCGCTGCCCACGTCCAGATGCAGCTGCCCGCCCAGGGTCGAATGGTCGAGCGACAGCGGCGAGCCGCGCCAGTCGACCTCGCCCTCCAGGCGCCCGCGACCGTGGCGGATCACGTCCTTCATCCCGAAGCGCGCGAGCAGCGCGCCGGCATCGGCCATGTCCAGCCGGAAGCTCATGGCGGTGCTGCGCGGATCGCGCGCGGCCGCCGTGCCGCCCGGTGCGCCACCGCCCAGGCCGACCGCCCAGCTGCCCTGCGCGGTGAAGCTCGCCTCGGGCATCGTGAACGCGAGCTTGTTGAGCCGCCATTCGCGCCGCGCGCCGCCGCGGTTCACGGCGTCGATCTCGGCGCGGCCCAGGCGCTTTCCGAGCAGCTCGAAGTCCTCGACGACGATGTCGAGCGCGGGCAGGGCGTCGGGCTGCTCGTCGAGCAGCGACTCGACGCTGCCGGCTTCGCTCGCGGCGATGCGCAGGCGCGCGAGCCGTGCATAGATGCGGCCGTTCCTCGACGGGTTGTATTCGGCACGGCCGCTGAGCTCGCTGGCGTCGATGTCCGCGCGCCACGAGGCGCCGTCGCGCGAGCCGTCGAGCACCACGTCGTGCAGCGTGCGTCCGCCGCCGATGCCCAGCGCCTGGGTGCGCACGGAGATCCGCGTGGGCAGGTAGTCGCTCGCTTGGCCGGCCGTCGCCCGACCCGGCGCGGCGTCCGGGTTCGATCCGGCAACGGCGGTCGCCTCGCCGAGGAGCGACTGCCAGGCCGCCACGTCGAACTGCGCGAGCCGCAGGTCGGCATGCACGCCTTCGGGCGCCTGCGCGTCGGCGGGACGGTCCTTCGGCTCGGCGACGGGCGCGCCGATGGCGATCGCACCGCGCAGCACGCGCGGGCGCGGTGTCGACAGGTCGCGCACGTAGTTCGCCGAGACGACGTCGCCGAGCGAGAAGACCAGCTCGTCCTGCACTCGCGGCGCACCGGCGACGGTGGAGGAGGCGCTGCGGTCGTCGCGCGGGAGCTTGCGCTCGACGCGCAACGGCAGCGCGGTGCCGGCCGGCTTGGCGAGCGGCGCGGGCAGGGTGAGGCCCAGGCCCTGCAGGCTGCTCGTGACCGCGAACGCCGGCTCGCCGTCGCGTACGGACAGGGTCGCCGCGTAGGTCGTGCCGCCGGTGGCGCGCGAGGCGACCGGCTGCAGCCAGGCCACGCCGCGCTCCGCGCGCAGGCCCTCGGCGGTGAGGTCGCCCTGGACGCCGAAGTCGGCTTCGTGGCCGGCCGCGCCGTAGGTCCCGCGGCCTTCGATCCGCGTCTCGCCGCCGGCCACGCGCGCCTGCACGCCGGCCAGCGCGAAGCCGCTTTCGGTGAACTCGAGCGTGCCGCGCAGCTGGCTGAGCAGGGGCGCTTCGGGAGCGAGCCGGAGTTCGTTGCCGGCCAGTGCCACGCCGACCTTCACCTGCGCCTTCTTCGGCGTCTCCAGCGGCACGCTCAGGCGCACCGTGTAGCCCGCATCACCGGCCGCGTGCATTTGCCGGACCGCTTCCGCCGCCTCGGGAAGCAGCGGAGCGCCCGCATCGAGCAGTTCGGCCACCGGTCCCTTCGCCTGCGCGTCGACCTCCAGCACCGGCGCATGGTGCGACAGGTCGGCGATCTGCACGTCGGCGCGCGAGATCTCGACGCCGGGCGCGCCGGCAATGCGCCCGCGCGCACCGCGGACCCGCATGCCCGCGCGTTCGAAGACCAGTTCGCCGCTCACGCCGACGAGTCCGGGCCACGGCAGCGACTTGCCGTTCGCGACCATCGACGGCGTCGCCGGCGCGTAGCTCGCGTCGGCGACCTTCGCGGCGATGCGGAAGTCGCCGGTGCGCGGGTCCATGAAGGGCATGTCGTGCAGATCGCCGCGCACGCGGAAGTCGACCGTGCTCGCGGTGCCGCGCGTGACGCTCTCGCGCACGTAGTCGCGCGTGTGCGGCGGGATGTCGAGCGGCAGGTAGCGGTGCACGCGCGTGCCGTTCGCACGCACGAGCTGTCCCTGCAGGTCGAGCACGCCCGGCAGGCGCGCCCCGGCCGACGACACGGCCGGGTCGGCGGTGCGCCAGGTCGCCTGCGCCTCGCCGCTGGCGTCGGCATTGGCGAAGCTGAGCTTCGAGACCTGGACCTGGACCTGCTCGCCGTCGAGCGTCCAGTTCAGCCGGGCAGAGAGCCGGTCGATGGGAATCAGCGCTTCCTCGAAGACGCCCGGGAAGTCGAGTGCGCCCTGTGCGATCGCCAGCGTCGCCGTGCCGCCGGCCTGCGTCAGGTCGAAGTCGACGCTGGCACCTCGCAGGCCCGGGCCGCCGATCGCCATCCGGTGGCGCGACGCGTCCGCGGGCAGTACGGCGAGCAGTGCCGGCGGTACGGCATTGCCGGCCACGACCGCCGCCGCTGCGGCCACCGCAGCGGCGCTCGCGGGACGCGCGGCCACGCTCAGGCCGCTCACGCTGCCGCGCGCGCGATAGTCCTGCGGTGCATCGGCCGGCCCCCGCCAGCCGGCGTCGATGCGCTCGACGACGCCGCGCGGCGCGTAGGCCGCGAGCAGGCGGTGCGCCCGGTCGCCGAGCGGCAGGCGGTCGGCGATGAGCGCCAGTGCGGCGAGGTCGAGCCGGTCGGCCTTGAGTTCGCCGCGTTCGGGCCGGCCCGGCCGGCCCGGATCGCGCAGGTCGGCCGGCGTGTGCCTGAACCACAGGTTGCCGCCGGGCCAGCGCAGGCCGTCGGCGGCGGTGAACTGGAGGTCGGTGGTCGAGAACTCCAGCGTGGCGGGCGCGCCCGTGTCTCCCGCGTCACCCGCGCCGCCGTCGCGCTTGCCGCTGAGCCGGCCGGTGACGGCGCTGAGCACCAGCGGTTCGAGGCCGGTGCCGAGCGAGGCGTCGACGCGGTCGAGCGCCAGGTCGACGGCACCGCCCACGACCGCGCCGGTGCGGACATCGGCCCAGGCCCGCAGCCCGCCGCCGGCGGCCCGCACGCGCGCGTCGATCGACACGTAGTCGCCCAGGCGCCGCACGTCGATGCGCGGCAGCTCGGCATAGAGCTCGCCGTTCCAGGTCGACCAGTCGCCGCTGCGCACCGACAGCAGCGGCTGGCGGAAACGCCCGCGCACCGTGAAGCGTTCGCCCCAGCCGGCCGGCGGCGTGGCGTCGAGCCGCAGCGCGTGGCCGCGCACGCCGTTGCGCGCGACGAAGCGCACCTCCGTCAGCAGCAGGGGCTGCGCCTTGCGGCGTTCGTCGGTCCAGCGCACGGTGCCGTGCTCGATCACCAGTTCGCGCTGGGCGAAAAACCAGTCGGCGGCGCGGGTCTCTCCGGTCGGCTCGGACGCCATCGCCAGGCCGGCGACATGCAGCTTTCCGGCGGCGTCCATGCGCACGTCGAGCTGCGGCCGGTCGATGTAGAGCTGCTCGAAGCTCAGGCGCCACAGCGAGCGCGGCGAGACGCTGGCGACGACGCGCTCGAGGCGCAGGGCCTCGCGCCGGTCGTCGTCGAGCAGGACCACGCCGCGCAGTTCGAAGGTCGGGAACAGGCCGTCGGAGCGGGCCTCGACGGACGCGATGCGCACCGGCACCCCGACGGCACGCGAGGCCTGGTTCTCCAGCAGGCCACGGTATTCGCCGATTCGCGGCACAATGAAGCCGTGTAGGACAAAGACTGACAGCCCGAAGAGCAGCCACGCGGCGATCAGCAAACCCAGCAGCCAGCGCGCAGTCACGGCGGTGATCTTGAGCAGCCGTGAAGGTTGTGGCGCCGGTTCGTTCATTGAGGATCGTGCTGTGACAGGAATTATCACCCCCAGCCTTGCGACGGGCTCGGCTCCCTCCGATGCCCCCACGCCCTTGAATTCGCTCGCCAACCCCATCGCTCCCGACGTCCCGGACGTCCTCTCCGGCCACTCGCGATTCGTCCAGCGGCTGCGCCGCCGTTACGCTGCCGACCTGCCGCTGCTGGCCGATGGCGCGCCGCGCCGCGCCGCGATCGCCGCCACCTACGACCTGCTGCGCACGCGCGGCGACGGCGTGGGCGACGCGCTGCGCATCGTCCGCCAGCTGGTGATGGAGCGCCTCGCCACGCTGGACTGCGACCGCCGGGCGCCGCTCGAGGTCGTGACCATCGCCTGCACCGAGCTGGCCGAGTTCGCGCTCGACGTCGCCTGCCGGGAGAGCTGCATCGAACTCGACGCGCGCCATGGTGCGCCGGTGGGCGCCGGCGGCGCGCGCGCGCAGCTGTGGGTGGTGGGCATGGGCAAGCTCGGCGCGCGCGAGCTCAACGTGTCGAGCGATATCGACCTCATCTACCTGTACGACCAGGACGGCGAGACCGCGGGCAACGAGGCCGGCCGCAACCGCATCTCCAACCACGAGTACTTCGCGCTCGCCGTCAAGCGCATCTACGCGCTGGTCGGCGACACCACCGAGCACGGCTTCGTGTTCCGCGTCGACCTGGCGCTGCGGCCCAACGGCAGCTCCGGCCCGAGCGTGGTGTCGATCGACGCGCTGGAGGAGTACCTGCAGGTGCAGGGCCGCGAATGGGAGCGCTTCGCCTGGATGAAGAGCCGCGTGGTGGCGCCGCAATCGGTCATCGACAGCGGTTCGGCGCAGGCGCTGCGCGGCGTCGTGCTGCCGTTCGTGTTCCGGCGCTACCTGGACTACAGCGTGTTCGACGCGCTGCGCGACCTGCATCGCCAGATCCGCGAGCAGGCCGCGCGCCGCAGCGCCGGGCGGCCCGAGCGCGCCAACGACGTCAAGCTCTCGCGCGGCGGCATCCGCGAGATCGAGTTCACGGTGCAGCTGCTGCAGGTGGTGCGCGGCGGCCAGTTCCCCGAGCTGCGCACGCGCCGCACGCTCGACGCCCTGCAGCGGCTCGCGGGCGACGGCCTGATGCCGCAGGAGGCCGCCGACGCGCTGGCCGCGGCCTACGAGTTCCTGCGCCGGGTCGAGCACCGCATCCAGTACCTGGACGACCAGCAGACGCACGTGCTGCCGGTGGACGACGAGGACGTGCGCTGGATCGCGCGGACGATGGGTTATCCCGACTGCTGCGCCTTCCTCGCGCAGCTCGACACGCATCGCGAGATCGTCGCCCAGGAATTCGACAAGCTGCTCGGCGGCAAGCCGAAGTGCGTGGGTTGCAACGCCGGTACCGGGGCGCGTCCGGCGGCGCCGTCGGTCGATCTCGACGACCTGATCGCCCGGCTGCCGCCCGCCTTCGCGAAACGCGTCGTCCAGTGGCGCGGCAATCCGCGCATCCTGGCGCTGCGCGACGACACGCGCGCGCGGCTGCGCCAGCTCGTGCAGCGCACCGGGCAGTGGGTGAACGCCGCCGCCGACGACGACGCCGAGTGCGACGCGGACCAGGCCGTCGCGCACCGCACCGAGGCGGCCCTGCGCTGGGCCGACTGGATCGAGCCGCTGCTGCGTCGCGAGAGCTACCTGGCGCTGCTGGTCGAGCGCCCGGCGGTGCAGGCGCGGCTGCTGCAGCTGCTCGGTGCCGCGCGCTGGCCGGCGCGCTACCTGGTGCAGCATCCGGGCGTGATCGACGAGCTCGCGAGCGACGAGATGCTGCAGGGCCGCTTCGACGCCGCCGAGTTCGAGCGCGAACTCGAGACCCGCGTCGCCTCGCTGCGCCGCACCGGCGAGGACGACGAGGAGCGTCTGCTGAACCTGCTGCGCCAGGCCCACCATGCCGAGCTGTTCCGCACCCTGGCGCGCGACGTCGACCACCGCATCACGGTCGAGCAGGTGGCCGACGACCTCAGCGCGCTGGCCGACGCCGTGCTGCGCGTGACGGCGCGCTGGTGCTGGCAGCATGTGAAGAACCGGCATCGCGAGCTGCCGCGCTTCGCCATCGTCGGCTACGGCAAGCTCGGCGGCAAGGAACTCGGCTACGGCAGCGACCTCGACATCGTCTTCGTCTACGAGGACGACGACGAGCGCGCCGGCGAGGTCTACGGCGCCTACGTGCGGCGGCTGATCTCCTGGCTGTCGGTCAAGACCCGGGAGGGCGACCTGTTCGAGATCGACACCGCGCTGCGGCCCAACGGCAGCTCGGGCCTGCTGGCCACCACCTTCGCGGCCTACGAGAAATACCAGCTCGGGCGCGGCGGCAACACCGCGTGGACCTGGGAACACCAGGCCATGACGCGCGCGCGCTTCGTGCTCGGCAGCGATTTGCTGGAGCACCGCTTCGATGCCGTGCGCGAGGCGGTCGTCACCGCGCCGCGCGACCATGCGGCGCTGCGGGGCGAGATCGTCGCCATGCGCGACAAGGTACGTGCGGCGCACCCGGTGAAGGCGGGACGCTTCGACGTCAAGCACAGCCCGGGCGGCATGGTCGACGCCGAGTTCGCGGTGCAGTTCCTGGTGCTGTCGCAGTCGCACGCGCATCCCGAGCTGGTGCCCAACGTCGGCAACATCGCGCTGCTGCTGCGCGCCGAGGCCGCCGGGCTGCTGCCGCAGGGCGTGGGCCGCGACGCCGCGGCCGCCTACCGGGAACTGCGCCGCGTGCAGCACCGGACACGCCTGAACGAGGATCCCACGCACGTCGCCCTGCCCGCACTGGCGCGCGAGCGCGAAGCGATGCTGGCGCTGTGGAAGGCGACCTTTGGCTGAGCGTCCGGCAGCGCCCTGGCGCGGCCCGGCCGGCTGGACCCTGTGCGCGGCGGCGATCGCGCTGGCGGGCTGCGCGGGCGGGCCGAAGGGCGGCGGTGGGGGGGCGGGCGGCATCGGCGGGCGCGACGGCCCGGGCGCGAATCCGCCGCCGGGACTGGCGCAGACGCCCGATGCCGAGCCGTGCGTGGAAGCCATCCGCAGCAGTGGCGGCACGAGCAAGCCCTACACCGTGCTCGGCCGCAGCTATGCGCCGATCACCGACGACCGGCCGTTGCGCGAGAGCGGCCTGGCGTCGTGGTACGGACGCAAGTTCCACAGCCAGTCGACCGCCAGCGGCGAGCCCTACGACATGTACGCGATGACGGCGGCGCACAAGACCCTGCCGCTGCCGAGCTACGTGCGCGTGCGCAATCCCGCCAACGGCCGCGAGGTCATCGTGCGGGTGAACGACCGTGGCCCGTTCCACGACGATCGCGTGATCGACCTGAGCTACACCGCGGCATTGCGGCTCGACCTGCTGCGCGGCGTGGCACCGGTGGAGATCGAGCGCATCACGAACGAGGACATCCGCACCGGTGCCTGGCGGCGTGGCGGCGAGACGATGCTGGCCGCTGCACCGCCGCCGATGCCGGTAGCCGCGCCGCTCCGGACGGCGCCAATGCCGCCCGGGGGCTCGGGGCAGGTGGACGTGCCGTCGGCGTCGACGGCGCGCGTCGCGGCCTCGGTCGACGAAAGCGCGCCTTCTTCCGTTGCGGCTTTTGCGACGCCGGCGTCGCCGCAGCCTCGGCTGACCGTGGCCGACCTGCCGCCGATGGCCGCCTCCGCGACCGTGTCGACGTCTGGCGCAGCGCGTTTCCCAG
>JAKONL010000176.1 GCA_022701965.1 Burkholderiaceae bacterium
GGGATCGGGATGACGGCGGTAGCGCCCCGCGCCGCGACCGGTCAGCTTGCGCAGCCAGATACCGGCGCGCGACTTGAACGTGGTGCCGCGCGGCGTGAAATCCGATGGCAGGCCGGTCTTCCACGGCTGCGTACGCCGGTGCGTGTTGTGCAGCAGGCGCGTCTCGGGCGTGAGCCGGTCGAAGTCGTTCCAGATCGGTTCGAGCGCGGCGACGCTGCCTGGCGGCTCGAGCAGCAGCCACATCCAGTCGCGATAGTCGCGCTCGCCGCGAAACACGCGTTCGAAGTCCGCTTCCCACTGCCAATGCGCGAGGCGCGCGCAGTCCATCAGCATGACGCTGGAGGCGTAGTGCAGCGGGCGCCGCGAGTCGCCGGCCATCCGCCGCGCCAGGACTGCGGCGCCGTCCATGTCGCGCTCCAGCAGCTCGTTGATGTCGCCCAGCGCGAAGATGTCCGGGTCGATCAGTACCGCGCGGCCCGCGTAATCCATGAGTTCGGGCACCGCGAAGCGCAGCGGCGTGAACGACTGCAGGTCGTCGTTGCGCCACACCGCCTGCTTGCCCTCGCGCAGGTAGCTGCGTCCCTCGAAACGCGCGAACGCGGGGAAGTCGACGGTCTGGATGATGCGCACGTCGAAGCGCTCCGGCGCGGCGCTGCGGCTTCGCAGCGCATGCCGGGCGACCAGTGCGCCGACGATCTGCTTGGGATTGGTATGGATGAAGACGGCGTTGCGCACGAAGGCCTCACTTCCAGTAGGCCTCGTCGCGCGCGACCAGCAGGTCGCCGGCACGGCTCTTGCCCTCGGTCTTGCGGGCGCCCTTCATGTGGTCCATGAAGCGGCCGAGGCGCGAGTTGATCAGGACGTGCGACGCGCGCGCGCCGGCACCGTCGGCGATGTCGTGGGTGCGGGCGCCGCGCGCCTCGGCGCGTGCACGCACGACGTCGAACAGGAACGAGTCGTGGAACTCGCGTTCGGCGAACAGCAGGTCCTGCGAGTACATCGCCTCGAACTCGTCGAGCAGGCGGCGCGTCTCGGGATGGCGCAGGTTGTAGACCACGAACCCGCATTCGCTGTGGTTGGGCCGCCGCAGGCAGGAAACCGCCGTGTCCGCGGGCGCCAGTGCCGCGAGTTCGGCCATGTCGACGTCGGCGAAGAAGCGCGTGTCGGCATCGATCCAGATCAGCGCGTCCGCATCGGTGCGGCGGGCGGCATCGAAGATCGCGTAGCTCTTGTGGGCGAAGCGCACTGCATCCCAGCGGTACGGCGCCTTGCGCCCGGCGAGCGGCAGCGGCAGCGACATCGCGCCGATGCGCAGCCGCCGCCGCGGCTGCACCTTGCCGTGCGCGCGCGGATTGCCGAGGTGCCGGGCCTTGAACGCCGCCAAGGCCGGGCTGGCCGCGACGAGGTCGTACGACTGGATGCGTCCCGGCGCGGACGGCGGCTCGAAACCTTCGTGGTAGAGCAGCAGCGGCACCTCCGCCGGCCAGTGCGAGAGAAAGGTCTCGACCATGATCTGGCCGTAGTCGCGGAAGCCCGCGGCGTGGCAGGTGGTGACCACGGCGAAGCGGCGCGGCACGGACGCCGGGATCGGGGGCGAGGACATGTCGGCGCGGCGCGGTGCGCGGTCAGGCGGCCGCGCGTTCGAGCGCCGCGACGACCTGGCCGATGTCGTCGTCGGTGTGCGCCGCGCTCAGGCTGATCCGCACGATGCTCAGGCCGGCCGGCGTGGCCGGCGGGATCATCAGGTTGGTGTAGATGCCGGCGTCGAGCAGCGAATGCCACAGCGCCAGCGCCTTGGCGCGGTCGTCGAACACCAGCGCGGCGACGGGGCAGGGCTCGGACGCGCCGAGCCGGTAGCCGAGCTTCGCGGCCTCCGTGTAGAGGCGCTTCGCGTGGCGCCACAGCCGCTCGCGCAGCGCGCCGCCGGCCAGCACCTGCCGCAGCGCCTCGCGCGTCGCGGCGATCGAGGGCGGCGACGACGACGCCGTGAAGATGTAGGGCCGGCTCACCATGCGCACGAGTTCGAGCGCCTCGTGCCGGCTCAGGCAGAAGCCGCCGACGCCGCCGAGGCTCTTGGAGAAGGTGCCGACGATGAAGTCGACGTCGTCGAGCAGGCCGAGTTCCTCGCACAGGCCCATGCCGCGCGGCCCGAACACGCCGAAGGAATGCGCCTCGTCGACCAGCAGCCAGGCGCCGTGGCGCTTCTTGATCTCGACGATCTCGCGCAGCGGCGCGCGGTCGCCGAGCGTGCTGTAGACGGCCTCGACGACGATCAGCGTGCGCGCGGCGTCGGCGCCCAGGCGAGCCAGGCGCCGGTCGAGATTCTCGGGATCGTTGTGGCGGAACCGGATCGTCGTCGCGTGGCTCATGCGGCAGCCGTCATGGATGCTCGCATGGCTGTCGGCGTCCACCAGCAGGAAGTCGCCGGCATCGGCGAGCGCCGAGATCACGCCGAGATTGGTCTGGTAGCCGGTGGAGAACACCATGCACGACGGCCAGCCGATCGCCTCGGCCAGTTCGTGCTCGAGCGCGCGGTGGCCGGCGTAGTTGCCGCTGGCCATGCGCGAGCCGGTGCTGCCCGTGCCCTGCGTCTCGATGGCCTCGATCGCCGCCGCGCGGCAGGCCGCGTCGTAGGTCAGGCCGAGGTAGTTGTTGGTGCCAGCGAGAACCATGCGGCGCCCGCCGATGGTCGCCGAGGTCGCCGAATGCACGGCGTCCATCGGCGTGGCGATCGGCGCGACGCCGCCCAGCTCGGCCAGGCTCGCCTGGAGCGTGCGCTGCGCGGCGAATTTGTCGAGCAGGCTCACGCGCGTCCCACGCCCGACGGGCTGCCGAGCTGGCTGATGCCGGCGCGCAGGCCGTTGATGGTGCGGGCCTCGGCCAGCGTCTCGACCGGGATCGACAGGTCGAGGCGGTCCTCGATCTCCATCACGAGATCCATCACGCCGATGGAGTCGAGATCGGCTTCCTGCATGAGGTCGGCGTCGCCGGCGAGGCCGACGGCACTCGGCCGGATGGCGTAGAGCGCGTCCCGGATCGCCTGCTCGATGGCGGCGCTGCTGTGGTCGGTCATGGTCGCGTCGTCAGTCAGTGGGGAGTGGTGATCGCGATGCCGCGCGCGATGTCCGCGGGCATCGGCGACGAAGAGCCGTCGTCGCCGATGCGGCCGATGCGGCCGGGAACCTGCGTTGACAGGATCTCTTCGCTGCATCGCTTGAGGAAATCGTTGCGCGCCATGCTGCGCGAGAGCTTGCCCGAGGACGTGCGCGGCAATGTGTGCGGCGGCACCAGCTCGATCAGGCACTGGATGCCGAATTCCGCGGTGATCGCCTGCTTGAGGCGGACGGCCAGCGCGGCCAGCTTGTGGGCGTCGATCTCGCGGCACTGGACCACCAGCACCGCGGTCTCGTTCTCGTCCTCGTCGGTGACGGTGAAGGCCGAGGCATCGGTCGGGCGCACCTCGGGCTGCTGCTCGGCGAGGTACTCGAGGTCCTGCGGCCAGATGTTGCGGCCCTTGATGATCATCAGGTCCTTGGCGCGGCCGGTGACGTAGAGCGAGCCTTCGGCGAAATAGCCCAGGTCGCCGGTGTTGAGCCAGCCGTCGGTGCCCAGCACCTCTTCGGTGGCCTCGGGGTTGCCGAAGTAGCCCGACATCACGCTGGCGCCGCGCAGGAAGACCGTGCCGCA
This sequence comes from Burkholderiaceae bacterium, assembly GCA_022701965.1. The sequence continues at coordinate 3,688 of JAKONL010000176.1, forward strand.
GCGGCGGTCTGGCAGTACCGCACCGTCGGCGCCGCGGACCTCGACCTCGAAGCCCGGCAGCGGCCGGCCGCAGTCGATGAAGGTCTTGCCCTTGACGGCGACCTCGGTGTCGAGCGGTGCGCGGGCCTCGCCGTCGCGCGAAAGCCGGTCGATGTCGATCGTGTCGCCGGTCGGGCCGCCGCCGACCGGCGCGAAGCTGACCGCCAGCGCGCATTCGGCCATGCCGTAGCACGGCAGGAAAGCCCGCTCGTCGAAGCCCGCGGGCGCGAGGATTTCCGCGACCTGGCGCAGCGACTCCGGATGGATCATCTCGGCGCCGACGCCCGCGACGCGCCAGGCCGACAGGTCGAGCGATTCGATGTCGGAGGGGCGCAGGCGCCGCGCGCACAGCGTGTAGCCGAAGGGCGGGCTGAAGGAGATCGTGCAGCGATTGCGCGAGATGAGCTTGAGCCAGAGCCGGGGCCGCATCGCGAATTCGCGCGTCGGCAGGTAGTCGACCGAACGCTGGGTCGCCACGCAGCCCAGGACGATGCCGACCAGGCCCATGTCGTGGTAGTGCGGCAGCCAGGAGCAGAAGCGGTCGTCCGGGCCGAGCGCGAAGCCGTGGTTGAAGATGGCATGCAGGTTGGCCATCACGGCCGACTGCGTGATCATCGTGCCGCGCGGGAAACGCGTACTGCCTGACGTGTACTGGAGGTAGGCCAGCGAACTGCCGGCCGGCGGCAGCGGTTCGGACTCGGCGGCGTCGAGTGCGAGGAAGTCCTCGAGCGTGCCCGAGGCCGCGAGCGACAGGCCTTCGCTCGCCTCCTGCAGAAAGCCGACGAAGTCCGCCGGGGCGAATGCGGCCACGGCCTCGCAGTCGCGCAGCAGCTGGCGAAGATGGCGCACATAGGCCTCGCGGCCGCCCAGATGAACGGCGGCGGGCAGCGGTACCGGCACCAGGCCGGCGTACTGGCAGGCGTAGAACATCACCGCGAAATCGGGATGCGTGTGGGCGACGAGCGCGAGACGCTGGCCGCGGCCCAGCGGCGCCAGGTGGCGCGCCATGTCGATCGCGCGGCTGCGCAGCTCGCGGTAGGGGAGGGTCGCGGTGAGCCGGTCGCGGCTGTCGTAGTAGTTGAAGCCGGACTCCCCGGTCGCCGCGTAGTCGAGCGCCTCGGTGAGGGTCCTGAAGTCAGCGCTTCGCAATGGAATGCCGCTTGCCGTCGGCGTGTGCATCGGGGGCATGTGACTTGATGTTTCGTGAGGGGGAGCCGCTCCGGATGACGACGCTAAGGACATGCACCAGTTCGCTCTGAAATCAAAAATGTAATACGCCCGGCGTACCCAGGCAGGCCGCGGCGATCCGGGACCACGGGTGCGCCGGACTTGCCAGACCGGCTGACTCTAGATTGTCATCGATGGTATGCAAAGTCATTCAGGCCCGTGGTGTGTCCAGAAGCTCGGCCAACTGGCCCAGTGTCGGATAGTCGAAGAGATCGGTGACGTCGATCCGTTGCGGATACTCCCGTTCGATGGCTTCGTGGATGCGGGCCAGCGTGAGGGAGTTCAGATCGATGTCCAAGAGGTCGGTGTCCGGGGTGATCTGCCGGTCCGGCACCAGCCGCCGGCAGATATCCATCAGGCGTGCGACGGTCGATTCCGGGGCGCGATCGTCGGTTTTCGCCGGGTCCTTCGACGACAGAAGCCCGCCGAGTTCGGCGAGGATTGTAGCGAATTCGTTCCGTTCGAAAGCCTGCGCCAAGGCGTAACGCTGGAGCTTGCCGCTGGTGGTGCGCGGCATCGTGCCGACCGGAACGAGATGCGAGACGTCGAGTCCGGTCTGCCGGCTGACGATGCGTCGCACCTCGATGGCCTTGGGCACGAAGCCGGCCAGGTCGCCGCGGTGCACGATGAAGAGGGCCAGCGCGTCCGCATCTTCGCCGTGCGCCCGGACGCTGGCGGCGGCCACGCGATTGGGCTCGATGCCCTCGACCTGCTGGGCGATGCGTTCGATGTCGGCCGGGTAGAAATTCTGGCCGTTGACGATCACCAGGTCCTTGACGCGGCCGGTGATCACGAGATCGCCCTCGACCTGCAGGCCCAGGTCGCCGGTGTCCAGCCAGCCGTCCGTGGCGCGGGAGCCCGGCGTGTCGCCGCGGTAGCCGACCGAGACGTTGTCGCCGCGAATCTGCACATGGCCGACCGACGGCTCGGCCAGCAGGGCGCCGGCGCCGTCGACGATGCGCAGCGCGCTGCCGGGCAGGGCGCGCCCGAGCCTGACGAGTTCGACGCCGCCCGCGGAGTCGTTCGATCCGGCCGGCAGAAGGCGCGCCGGAGCACCCACCTGCAGCGCCTGCCGGTCGAGCACGACGGTCTGCAGCGGCGCCCCCGGCTTCGGAAAACTGACCGCCAGGCTCGCCTCGGCGAGCCCGTAGACCGGGAACATCGTGTTCGCGCCGAGTCCGTGCGGCGCCATCGTCTGCGCGAACTGCCGGCAGAGTTCGGCCGAGATCGGCTCCGCGCCGTTGAAGATCAGGCGCACGGCAGACAGGTCGAGCCCCTGCGCCGGTTTGGTCGCGAGCTGCCTCAGGTAGTGCTGGTAGCCGAAGTTGGGCGAGCACAGCACCGTGGCGCGCTTCTCGCTGGCCTGCTCGAGCCAGAGCAGCGGCCGGCGCGCGAAGAGCTCGGTGCGCATGATCGCGTGGCTGGCGCCGCAGGCGAGCATGTTGAGGTGGAAGCCGATCAGGCCCATGTCGTGCGACAGCGGCATCCAGCTGAGCGCCACGTCGCGATCGGAGAAATCGGCCGCCTCGACGATCGACGCGATGTTGGCGCAGAGGTTGCGGTGCGTGAGCAGCACGCCCTTGGGTTCGCCCGTGGAGCCCGAGGAGTACTGGACGAAGGCCAGGTCGTCGGGAGCGCGCGGGACCGG
>JAKONL010000022.1 GCA_022701965.1 Burkholderiaceae bacterium
GGTTCGGGTGGATGCTCCACATGCGCGTGTAGCCGAACTCGCGCGCGGCGCGTCCGGCAGCAGCGCGCATGGCGTCCGCGTCGCCGAATTCGGTCACGACACAGTGCGAGGGCACCTTGCCGAAGGCATGCGCGGCGGAGGCGATCTCCAGCTTGGCCCGCACCACCAGCGGATGCGTGAACTGGCCGGCCGCGCCCATGCCGTCGGCGGGAATCGCGCCGGCATGCGCCGAGACGAAGTCCATCAGGCCGAAGCTGAGCGACTGCACGCGCGGGTGCGCGGCGATGTCGAAGGCGTTGCGCACGGCGAGCGGCGACTCGACCAGAACGTGCACGGGCAGGCGCGGAGCGCCCGCCTCGTCGATCGCCGAGACGGCGCGCACGACATCGGCGACGGACTCGACCTTGGGCACCATCAGGTAGTCCAGCCGCCGCCCGGCGCGGCCGACGATGGTGGCGATGTCCGCATGGAACGAGGCGTGACCGACCGGATGCACCCGCGCGCCCACACGGGCGCCTTCCGCCGCACCGAGCGCCAGCTCGACGACCAGCGCCGCATGCTCGGCCTCGCCGCCGACGGGCGCGCCGTCCTCGCAGTCGAGCGTGACGTCGAACACGCAGGCACCGAATTCCTCGGCCATCTCGCGCTGCAGCGCGAGACTCTTGCGCATGCGCGCCTCGACACCGCTGTAGTGGTCGCACACCGGCAGCGACACCGCGCCGGCCTGTGCGCCGAGCAGGACGTCGCGGGGATGGGCGCTCATGCGGCGGGACGCTTCCGCGCCACGATGAACATGCGTGGGAAGGCCAGCAGCAGCCGGCCGTCCGACCGTGCCGGATACGCCTGCGCCACGCGGCGTTCGTACTCGGCGAGATAGCTGGCCTGCAGGTCCGCGGGCAGGCCATCGACGAAGGGCTTCAGCCCGGTGCCGCGCACCCATTCGACGATGGCCGCAGCCGAGGCCATCGGATGCTGGTAGATCGTGTGCCACACATCGACATGCGCCGCGTCCCGCGACAGCAGGTCGTAGTAGCCGGCCAGTGGCAGCAACCGGGTGCGCAGTCTGTCGGCATCGCCGATGTGGTCCTTCCACGGCGCCTCGGAGGCGACTTCGCGCATCAGACGGTGCGTGGGTTCGGCCCGGTTGTCGGGCATCTGGACGGCGAGGACGCCGCCCGGCGCCAACGCGGCGAACAGGCGCGGGATCAGCGATTCGTGATCCGGCACCCATTGCAACGCGGCGTTGGCGTAGATGAGGTCGGGGGCGGCACCGGCGGCGGGAGCCCACTGCGCGATGTCGCCGGATTCGAAGCGTGCCGCTGGCAGCCGCTCTCGCGCGCTGACCAGCATGGCTTCGGAATTGTCGACGCCGACGACGTCGGCGCCGGGAAAACGCCGGACGATGAGCTCGGTGGAATTTCCCGGGCCGCAGCCCAGGTCGACCGCACCGCCCACCCGCTCGAGCGGCACCCGCGCCAGCAGCTCCTCGGCCGGGCGCGTGCGCTCGTCCTCGAAGCGGCGGTAGAGCGACGGTTCCCAGTCGCGCATCGTCATCGGCGTGGCTCTCTAAGAGATCAGAGCAGGTGGGCGACGCCGGCCTGTTCGTCGGTCAGTTCCTTGAGCGTCTTGTCGATGCGCTCCTGGCTGAAGGCGTCGATCTCGAGGCCTTCGACGACCTTGTACTCACCGTTCTCGCAGGTGACCGGGAAGCCGAACATCACGTCCTTGGGGATGCCGTACTGGCCGTCCGACGGGATGCCCATGGTGACCCACTTGCCGTTGGTGCCGAGCGCCCAGTCGCGCATGTGGTTGATGGCGGCGTTGGCGGCCGAGGCGGCCGACGACGAACCACGCGCCTCGATGATGGCCGCACCGCGCTTGCCGACCGTCGGCAGGAACGTGTTGGCGTTCCATTCCTGGTCGTCGATCATCTTCGCGACGCTCTCGCCGCCGATGGTGGCGAAGCGGTAGTCGGCGTACATGGTGGGCGAATGGTTGCCCCAGACCGTGAGCTTCTCGATGTCGGCGACGGCCTTGCCGGTCTTGGCCGCGAGCTGGCTGGCAGCACGGTTGTGGTCCAGGCGCAGCATGGCCGTGAAGTTCTTGCGCGGCAGGTCGGGCGCGCTCTTCATGGCGATGTAGGCGTTGGTGTTGGCCGGGTTGCCGACCACCAGCACCTTGACGTCGCGGCTGGCGACGGCGTTCAGGGCCTTGCCCTGCGCGGTGAAGATGGCGCCGTTGACGGCGAGCAGTTCGGCGCGCTCCATGCCGGGGCCGCGCGGGCGCGAACCGACCAGCAGCGCGTAGTCGGCGTCCTTGAAGGCGGTCATCGGATCGCCGTGGGCTTCCATGCCGACCAGCAGCGGGAACGCGCAGTCGTCGAGTTCCATCATCACGCCCTTGAGCGCCTTCTGCGGGCCTTCGACCGGCACTTCGAGCAGCTGCAGGATGACCGGCTGGTCCTTGCCGAGCATTTCGCCGGAGGCGATACGGAACAAGAGGGCATAACCGATTTGGCCGGCGGCGCCGGTGACGGCAACGCGAACGGGCTTTTTGCTCATGGGAAGACTCCAGATGGTGAGAAGACGGTGCGGCGGGCGCAGTGGCCGCATGGATTCCGGCGACGAGGCCGAAGGCGCGGGACCAGTGGCACAGGACCGCCGGACATTTTAAGCGGATTCGGAATATTCGGCACGCCTGTCTTATGTCTTATATAAGATCGCAGCGATGTCAACGTCCGCTCCCGCCGCCCCCGCGCCTGCCGCCGACGTCGCCACGCCCTCCTTCAGCCCGCTCTACCAGCAGATCAAGCTGCTGATCCTGCAGAGCCTCCAGGCCGGCGAATGGAAGCCGGGAGAACCGATTCCGAGCGAGATCGACCTCGCGGCGCGGTTCCGCGTCAGCCAGGGCACGGTGCGCAAGGCCATCGACGAACTGTCGGCCGAGAACCTGGTGATGCGCAGGCAGGGCAAGGGAACCTTCGTGGCGACCCATGCCGAGCGGAACGTCCAGTACCGCTTCCTGAAACTCGTGCCCGACAGCGGCGACGTGCAGGCCGAGGGACCGGCCGAGCGCACCATCGTCGACTGCAGGCGCCTGCGCGCCACGGCCGACGTGGGCCGTGCGCTCGCCTTGCGCACCGGCGACGCGGTGCTGCAGGTGCGTCGCGTGCTTGCCTACGCGGGCGTGCCGACCATCCTCGAGGATCTCTGGCTGCCCGGGCTGCCGTTCAAGGGACTGACCGCGGAGCGCCTGCGGGCATGGAGCGGCCCGATGTACGCGATGTTCGAGACGGAGTTCGGCGTTCGCATGGTGCGCGCCGAGGAGCGCATCCGCGCGGTGCTGCCCGACGCGGCCCAGGCGTCGCTGCTCGCCGTCGACGTCGCGACTCCGCTGCTGAGCGTCGAGCGCATCGCCCACACCTATCACGACGCACCGATGGAACTGCGGCGCGGCCTCTACCGGACCGATACCCATCACTACCGCAATGCGCTGGGCTGAGTGTTAAGTTGTGTCAAGAATTTGATTCGCGCCAGGAGCACCCTTCATCCGGCGCTACCGATTGAATAGCAAACCAGCGTTCGCAAAGCAGCCTTGCGCGTCCGCGACCCTCGATTCATGGTGCGTTGCAATAGAATTTTGCGTTGTTTGCATTTCTGCCAAAGAACACCCCGTTTCCTTAAAAAAGCAAAGAAAGTCCCCATGACAGAGATTGCCACGCCCCGGCCCAGGCGCCGCCAGTTCCGCAATATCAATGCGTTCACCGACCTGACCACCTACCGGCTGCCGCCGGCGGGCATCGTCTCGATCCTGCACCGGGTCAGCGGCGTGCTGATGTTCGTGCTGATGCCGTTCATCATCTGGATGTTCGATGCATCCGTGTCGTCCGAGGTGTCCTTCGCCAGATTCAAGGCGACCTTCAACGCCGGTCTGTCGGGCATCTTCTTCAAGCTGGTCGCGCTCGCCCTCATCTGGGCGTTCCTGCATCACTTCATCGCCGGCCTGCGCCATCTCTGGATGGACGTGAGCCACGATGCCGTCAGCAAGGAATTCGGCCAGACGTCCGCCAAGGCCGTGCTGGTGCTGAGCGTCGCGCTGACCGTCGTGCTCGGCGCGAAGCTGTTCGGCCTGTATTGAAAAGGAGCTTGAAATGTCTGTGAACTACGGCTCCAAGCGCATCGTCGTCGGCGCGCACTACGGTCTTCGCGACTGGCTCAGCCAGCGCGTCACCGCGACGCTGATGGCCATCTTCACCGTGCTGGTGATCGGCCAGGTGATCTTCTCGCGCGGTCCGGTCGGCTACGACACCTGGGCGGGCATCTTCTCCTCCCAGTGGATGAAGGTAGCGACCTTCGTCGTGATCGCTTCGCTGCTCTACCACGTGTGGGTCGGCATGCGCGACGTCCTGATGGATTACATCCAGCCCGTCGGCATCCGCCTCGCAGCCCAGATCTTCACGATCGTCTGGCTGGTCGGCTGCGCCGGCTGGGCCATCCAAGTGCTCTGGAGACTCTGAACCCCATGACCGCCTATACCAAAGACCAAATCACCAAGCGCAAGTTCGACGTCGTCATCGTGGGCGCCGGCGGCTCCGGCATGCGCGCCTCGCTGCAGCTCGCCCGCGCCGGCCTGAACGTCGCCGTGCTTTCCAAGGTGTTCCCGACCCGCTCGCACACCGTCGCCGCCCAAGGCGGCGTCGGCGCCTCGCTGGGCAACATGAGCGAGGACAACTGGCACTACCACTTCTACGACACCATCAAGGGCTCCGACTGGCTCGGCGACCAGGATGCGATCGAGTTCATGTGCCGCGAAGCCCCGAAGGTCGTCTACGAGCTCGAGCACTTCGGCATGCCGTTCGACCGCAACCCGGACGGCACGATCTACCAGCGTCCCTTCGGCGGCCACACGGCCAACTACGGCGAGAAGCCCGTCCAG